>NZ_JH992901.1:5033684-5333684 GCF_000315565.1 Mastigocladopsis repens PCC 10914
CGGCTCATCGCAACCTGGGGCGGAAGTACGTCCCAAGGGTTGGGCTGTTCGCCCATTAAAGCGGTACGTGAGCTGGGTTCAGAACGTCGTGAGACAGTTCGGTCCATATCCGGTGCAGGCGCAAGAGCATTGAGAGGAGTCCTCCTTAGTACGAGAGGACCGGGAGGAACGCACCGCTGGTGTACCAGTTATCGTGCCAACGGTAAACGCTGGGTAGCCAAGTGCGGAGTGGATAACCGCTGAAAGCATCTAAGTGGGAAGCCCACCTCAAGATGAGTGCTCTGATGGCATAAGCCAGTAAGGTCACAGGTAGAACACCTGTTGATAGGCGGTAGGTGTACGTGCAGTGATGTATGCAGCCGAGCCGTCCTAATAGACCGAGGGCTTGACCTCATTTCTATCGCTTCAGTTCTATGCAGTCTTTAGGGTTTTGAATCAGTGAGCAGTTAACAGGATGCCCGATAACTGATCACTGACCACTGTCTTTCCTGGTGCCTATGGCGCAGTGGAACCACTCTGACCCCATCCCGAACTCAGTTGTGAAACGCTGCTGTGGCGACGATAGTTGGCGGGTTGCTGCCTGCTACAATAGCTCGGTGCCAGGTTTATTTTTAAGCAAAAAGCCTCTTTCTCCAACCCAGAAAGAGGCTTTTGTTATAACAAACGCTTATAAAAACTTGAAAGAAAAGAAAAATTTCTATTCTATAGCAACGGACAAGAAGCTTAGGACAACAATCAATTCACAATGTACGCTGTTGAAGGTGTCTACCGCCGACTTGTCCTAACGGCTTTGGCGACTGCTATATTTTTCATCTGTCCAAAGTAAAGTAATGAAAAAAAGTAATGAAAAAGGGTTAGACTGACTATCGACTATTGACTAAAAAGCTTTTTTGGTGTCTATCGCACGATAGAATCACTATGACTGCCCACTAGAGTGGATTAGGGTCAGGGCAAGTCGTGCAACTACCCCCTACAAAAGTAGGGTTTACACCTCCACAAGGTGAATGTTATCAAGTTACGTTAGAGAAGTGTTAAGCGAAGCAAAAAATTTAACGTAATGTTTTGACAGCAAACCGGAAATCAATGGTGAGTTTCATATTCTTTCAAAAGTAAAGAAACTCCGTAACGAAAATTATAGTTTACCCCTGATAGTCGGATTTGAACTAGAAGCCCTGCTCCCTAAAAGGGAGAGGAGGGTTTTTCAGTTATAGGTCATTTAGTTAGCGTGAAAAAACACTTTCTTGCAGCAGGATTTGCTCTTTTGTCTGCCATGATGGTTGCACTCGTAGCTCCAATGCAAAGCTCTAATAGCTCTAATACAATACAGATTTCTCATCAAGTCAATCAACTTTACGTCTTTGGCGATAGCCTCTCAGATGTTGGCAATGTATTTCATGCTACGGGGAGAGCTTATCCGCCTAACCCACCCTATTTTCAGGGGCGTTATTCCAATGGTCCAGTTTGGGTAGAATACCTTGCCTCTGAACTGGCGTTAACCCCTGAGCAAAACACCAACTTTGCCTATGGTGGTGCGACTATTGGAAATGGTGGGATAAATGGAATACCAAATTTATTGGCACAAGTCAATAGTTTTACCAAAACTCATCGGCAGGTAAATCCGAATGCGCTTTATGTGCTTTGGGCTGGTGCCAATGATTATCTTCATGGCGCTACCACTAATCCTAAAGTGTTGAGCGACAGTTTATCGACAGCGATTCAATCCCTCTCGAAAGCAGGCGCTAAAAAAATCTTGGTTGCTAACTTACCGGATTTGGGAAAACTTCCAAGCACAAACAATAGTTCTTATTCCAGTGCCCTCAGTTCTTTGACTGCCGCCCATAATCTCAGCTTGGCTAAGTCCTTGAATGTGCTGAAACAGGAGTTAGGTTCTGACACTCAGATTATCGAACTAGATGTCTACTCCTTGTATCAACAAGCCATTACAGATCCAGCAAAATTTGGTCTCACGAATGTGACTAGCGCTTGTTTAAACAATGCTGCTAGCTGTAGCAATCCAAACAAGTTTTTGTTTTGGGACGGCATTCATCCAACAACTGCAGCGCATCAAATATTAGCAAAAACAGCTCTAAAAGCGCTTAATACGAAGCTTTCGCTTCCTCCTCGTTCGGAAGTTTTGCGCTAACTTAGTACTAGGCGTTGGAACGTTATAGGGGTCACCGTACAGTGATCCCTATTAGAACTACTGTTCTAATTGAGAGTATTTATTAATTTCCAAATAGTTCTCCCAGAAAGCTTTATTAGTAAGTCCTGTTGCCATAATAAGACGCAAACGCCGTCCTAAAAATTGCTGTATAAACTCCTGTGATCAGTAGCGGATTGAGTAGCGACCAATACACCCCCAAAAACGAGCCTCGGTAACGCACCTTGAGATTCCGCGCTACTAACAGCTGCAGCAATTCCCAGTTTGGAATTGGCATCGCTTTGAGCGCCGCTTGTGGCTTTAGAGTCTTTGTACCACCGCTTGTCATGAGTATTGCCGCACTTTATGGGCATTTGCAACTTGCACCAGAATTTGAATGGATTGGAACTTATCCAGCGCTTTTTGCGTTTGCTGTAGCGACTTGTATTGAGATTGCTGCTTATTACATTCCCTGGGTCGATCATGCCTTAGATGTAGTTTCCACACCGACAGCGATCGCCATCGGCACTTTCATCACCAAAGCCTTAGTTCACGGCACAACTGACCCTTTGCTGGAATGGACAGTAGCAGTCATTGCTGGTGGTGGTGCTGCGGGTATTTTCCAAACTTTGACGGGAATGCTTCGCGTGTCTTCAACAGCACTAACAGGTGGAATTGGTAATCCTGTCGTTTCAACAATTGAAGCAGGCATTTCGTTTATCTTATCGTTACTGGCTATCTTTGTGCCAATATTAGCTGTGGGATTGGTGGTAACTGGAGCCACATTCTTGATTCAAAAGGTATTACAAAAAAGAGCGAATATGGGCGAGTCTTAGTATGAGGGAAGCTAACCTGAGTAATACCAACTTAAGTGAGACACACCTGATTAGGGCTAACTTGGTATCAGCAAATTTGTCGGGTGCAGATTTAAGAGGGGCAAATTTAAGTCATTGTTGCTTCAATGATGCCAATTTAAGTGAAGCAGACTTAAGAGATGCGAATCTGACGCAGGCAGACTTAAGAGGGGCTAACCTAATTGGAACCCTTTTTGATTAGGTGGGTAGACGCCCTCTAAGAAGCGTTCCGGAGGGCGTCTACGATATCCCCACTCTCACCCTGGCAAATCCCTCTACACCATTCTCCTGCCAGCTTCGTTCACTTCCTGTGGTGACACTGGTTCCACGAACCCAAAATAGGCTGCGATCGCTGCCGTTACTGCATGAAACCAGACATTATTCCCAAAAATTGGGATTAAACCGAACATCGTGTTAGCGCCTGGAATCAAACCCAAAACTGCTAGCAATCCATACGAAATTGCCACAATCTGTGCATATGACCGTGCAAAGCTAAAGCTCCAAAAGGCAGCCATACCCAACGCCCCAACTACTATTTTTACGACGTTAAATATGACATTGGTTGGAAAAAGACCCAATTGGTAGCCATATCCAGCATCAACTTTGATTGCTGGTGCGTTGTTAGGTAGTGTCAGCAAATTTGGTACAAATCCTGATAGACCGAGGAGCAGAATGAAGATTCCCACGATTAGAGCAAAGTAACGCGTTCTCATACTAAAACCTCTTCTTTTATAAGCTTAATTTTCTTCAACAAGTAACAACGTGTCATTGCCGATTTATCAGGACTCAACGAACAAAAGCAATAATAAACTTGTTGCAAAAGAAAAGTATGATTAATCGATATTTACAATCACAAATGCACACACATTAACACTAGTTAATTATCTGTGTGCATCTGTGTCCATCTGTGGTTTGATTTTCAAAAATCGACTTTTGCTGTTTCTTTGCCCATGAACTGCGTTTACAACGCTGGCTTAGTGCCTAAGTTGAGATTTTAAGCCGTTGGGGAATCATAAATGCCCCAATATTCAATGTTATTTTCCCTCAATACTGCTTCTGCACGCTGAATTTCTTCATCAGAACCATCTACTATCACCATAAAATTACCTTGATGAAGGCGATCGCTATAATGTCTTGCTCGTTCTTCGGGAATACCTAAATCAGCCAGCGCCTTTACCACATTATGAGTTGCTGCGGCTCCCACAGCCACACCCCCGATGCTAGTGGCTAATGCCACACCGAGGGAACCTGCTGCTAACACAACTCCTAAGCCAGGAAGTGCCAGACTTGAAAGACCTACTAATACGCTGCCCCAAGTACTTGCGGTGAGAGTGTCTGCAACGACTCCTGTGGCAGTATTTACATTTTCATCACCAACACGCGAGGTCATTTCAGCATTAGCAAGCTGTTCGCCCTGGTCTACATCCTTAGCAATGATGGACACTTTTTCCATGGGAAAGCCTGAGTCTTTCAATTCATTGAGTGCTTGCTCCGCAGCTTTACGGCTGGCAAATACTCCTACAGCATGTTTTTGATTGCTTACAACCATATCTTCCTCATACTTGCAATGCAAGGGAAAAATATACAAATGCAAAATTTTTTGGAATTCGCATTACTATTTTTGTAATTTAAGTTAAAAGATTCATCATTCTGATGATTGACAAATTATGTGCTAACACCTCACCACTTCTCTATCTCAAGAGTCAGATATTGTTTATTGATTAAGAATTGCTATCTACAACCTTGATTAATTGATGAAGTGCTACCTTGTCACTCAACAAATACTTGCGAAATAGTTACTTTATGCTCCATCTCACTTAGAAACGAAGTTTATGTAAAGATTCTTAAATAAGTATTGCTCTTACTTACGTTAGATGGGCAAGTTTATCATTTCAGGTACTTTAGTAACCGAAAAAACTCTCACATTAGCTTGACTCATTAAAATTTAAGTTAATTTTTTGACACATATTTACACTCGGACAACAGTAGTGTAGGTTGACCTAAGACTTTTACCCCTTAGACTAACCTAAATACTGCCAATTCACTTTGACAGGTCAAACCAGGAAGCGTTGAAAGTAAAATGCCAAACTCAATTTTGAAAAATGACCCCCTTTGGTTTAAAAACGCCATTATTTACGAAGCGCCTGTTCGCGCCTTTGCAGACAGCAATGGTGATGGAATTGGTGACTTTCGAGGACTGACAGAAAAACTGGATTACCTGCAAGACTTAGGTGTGACGGCCGTCTGGTTGCTGCCGTTTTTTCCCTCGCCACTAAAGGATGACGGTTACGATATTGCCGATTACACCAGTGTCAACCCAATCTACGGCACTATAGAAGATTTTAAAGAGTTCTTGGAAGCTGCCCATCAGCGGGGTATTCGTGTCATTATTGAGTTAATTGTCAACCATACATCTGACCAGCATCCTTGGTTTCAACGGGCACGTCGCGCACCAAAGGGCAGTAAAGAACGAGATTTTTATGTCTGGAGTGATAGTCCAGAAAAATACCAAGAGGCGCGGATTATTTTCAAAGATTTTGAAACCTCAAACTGGGCTTGGGACCCAATTGCCAAAGCATATTATTGGCATCGCTTCTACTCCCATCAGCCAGATTTGAACTATGATAATCCCGCAGTGCAGCAGGCGGTGTTCGATGTCCTGGATTTTTGGTTAGAAATGGGGGTAGATGCGTTTCGCCTAGATGCAGTCCCTTATTTGTACGAACGGGAGGGAACGAACTGCGAAAACTTGCCGGAAACCCATGATTTCCTCAAGCAACTGCGATCGCACATTGATGCAAAATTCCCGAACCGGATGCTGCTAGCCGAGGCAAATCAATGGCCCGAAGATGCGGCACAATATTACGGGAATGGGGATGAGTGTCACATGAACTATCATTTTCCCCTAATGCCGCGCTTATTTATGTCATTGCGGATGGAAGATAACTTTCCCATCATTGATATTCTCAACCAAACTCCTGCCATTCCCGATAATTGTCAGTGGGGATTGTTTTTGCGTAACCACGATGAACTGACTTTGGAAATGGTCACGGATGAAGACCGGGACTATATGTATCGGGTCTACGCACAAGACCCTGTGATGAGACTAAACTTAGGTATTCGCCGCAGGCTAGCACCGCTTTTGGGCAATGACCGCCGTCAGATAGAATTGCTCAACAGTTTGCTGTTGTCTCTACCTGGAACGCCCGTGCTTTACTACGGAGATGAAATTGGCATGGGCGACAACGTTTATGTAGGCGATCGCAACGGTGTCCGCACACCTATGCAGTGGAGTTCCGACCGTAACGCTGGTTTTAGTCGTGTCAACCCCCAAAGGTTGTATTTACCCGTCATTGTGGAATCAGAATACCACTATGAGGCAGTCAACGTTGAAGCACAACGGGCTAACCCCAATTCCCTTTGGTATTGGATGAAACGCCTAATTGCGACTAGGAGGCGTTTCCCAGCAATCGGTTTGGGCAGTTTTGAATTACTGCACCCCAAGAACCGCAAAGTTCTTGTCTTCACTCGCACATACCACGATGAAACAATTTTAGTAGTGGCGAATTTGTCCCGGTTTGTGCAGACTGTCGAATTAGACTTATCAGCCTTTAAGGGACTGGTGCCAGTGGAAATTTTTGGTCAAACAGAGTTTCCACCTGTTGGGGATTCGTCCTACTTCCTCAGCCTCAGTCCCTACGGATTCTACTGGTTTGCGCTATCACCTAAACCCAGCTTAACCCAGCCGCCTAAGCCTCAATCTGAGTTGACAACGCTGGTTGTGAGCGGTCAATGGCACAATGTTTTTCACCAACGAGAAGTGAAAGCGGCTCTAGAGTCTATTTTGCAGGATTACCTGTATACCTGTAGCTGGTTTGCTGGCAAATCTCTTAGCGTTCAATCTGCACAAATCACAGAAACAGTCTTAATGTCCTACAAGGACACAGAGGCTAACATGCTTTGGTTGCGGGTAGAGTACATCCAGGGAGACCCAGAAACTTACCTCCTGCTGTTAGCTTATGCAGAAGGTGAACAAGCAAGGCAAATTTTAGCAGAAAGCCCACAAGCTGTGGTGGCTCGCCTTGAAGTTCAAGGCAGAGAAGAAGTGGGGATTTTATTCGATGCCGCCGCAGACAAGAACTTTCTTAACCTGCTGGTGGATGCAATTGCCCACACGCGCTCCTACAAGGGTATGACAGGGGAATTGATTGCCACTGCAACTGATTTACTCCCACAGTTGAGTGGAGATGGCTCCTACCTAGAATTAGAACCGACTCTTCTTAAGGGAGAACACAGAAATACTTCTGTAATTTATGGTGAGCGTTTGTTTTTGAAAATACTCCGTAAAGTTGAGGAGGGGATGCACCCTGATTTAGAACTCCGGCGCTTTTTGAGTGAGAAAAAACTCTTAAAACATTTTGCCCCTGTTGCTGGGGCGCTGGAGTACCGCAGCTTAACTAGAGCAGGAGTTCAGTCCACCCTACCCATGACTGTGGGAATACTGCAAGAGTATATCCAAGATACCCGCAGTGGCTGGGACTACACTCTCGATAGCTTGCAGGACTACTTTGAGCTTGTGACAACCCAGCAGGCAGATGTTAGCGAGGTATCCGTTCCCTCAGGTTCTCTGCTAAATTTGCTGGGACTTGATATTCCTGAATTAGCTAACCAAACCATAGGTTCTTATTTGGTGAGCGCTCAACTATTGGGTCAAAGTACAGCAGAACTACACGTTGCCTTAGCTTGCGATCCACACAATCCCGACTTTGCCCCTGAGCCGTTTTCATCATTTTACCAGCGCTCTATTTACCAATACTCCCGCAACCTCACTGGGCAAGTCTTCCTTGTACTGGGAGATAAACTCAATAAGCTACCCTCGAACACCCAAGAACTGGCAAGGGCTGTCCTTGACCGCCAACAAGAAATTCTTGGACGTTATCAGTTAATGGTGAACCAAAAAATTACTGCCATGCGTACTCGTTATCACGGAGATTACCATCTGGGGCGAGTCTTGTATACAGGCAAGGATTTCATCATTCTTGACTTTGAAGGCAAAGAAGGCCGCAGTTTGAGCGAACGGCGCATGAAGCGTTCTCCCATTCGAGATGTGGCGGGAATGCTGCTATCGTTTCACTACGCTGCTAGTCAAGGGCTTCGCAGTGAAATAGAAAGTGGGATGGTTCGTCCCGGAGAACTCCCCCTCATAGAAGCTTGGAGTAAGTTCTGGTCTACCTGGGTAAGTGTCGCTTTCTTGAAGAGTTATCTAGAAACTGCTAGCAAAGACAGCTTCTTGCCAAAGACCACCGCAGAACTCCAAGTGCTTTTGGATGCCTTTGTTTTCGAGAAAGCGATCGCCGCACTAGGCTACGAACTTAACAATCGCCTGAATTGGGTAGATATTCCTCTGCAACAGATTTTGCAGTTGCTAACAGCAGATTGAGAGGAGATAGGTGAATAGGGGTGTAGGGATGAAAGAATTTACTACACCCCACAGCAACTGTAGCCGCTTCCATAAGGTTGACGGCTATTAAGTGTATCCATGCTCACAAGCTGGCTTGAAATCAAGCCTATTCCTCTAGGTTTAAGCAGTTTATGCCTCTGGTAGAAGCTGTCTAAAAAAATAGCAGCTATTCTGTTTATTGGCGCTAACAATTCTTACTAAAATTCATCAATTTTGTTTTGGACAACACTTAATTAATTCTTAAATGAAGATTGACAAAAGTTACTTTAGTTAGCCGTTTTGAGTTGTGAATTCATTAACTAGATTAGCATTTTTTCGGAGTCTTTCTAACTTAATAGACAAGCTGATTAAGTAGAAAGAAAGAGCGTTTTTAGAAATTAAAAAAGTGCCAAAACTTGGAAACTCAAAGGAATTACAACTATGAAGCTTTCTGATTTATCAAAAAATGTTTGGGTTAGTACCTTTGCTGTTAGTTTAGCTATGTCTCTTGCTGTACCTGTTTCTGCCCAATCCAATTCTTCTGGTACAGGAACGACATCTGGTACAAGCACCACAGGCACTGGTACGACAACAGGCACTGGTAGCACTGGTACAGGCACTACAGGGACTGGTACTACGGGTACAGGCACTACAGGGACTGGTACTACGGGTATTGACACAGGTACAGGCACTACAGGGACTGGTACTGGTACGACAGGCACAGGTACAGGCACTACAGGGACTGGTACTGGTACGACAGGCACAAGTACAGGCACTACAGGGACTGGTACTGGTACGACAGGCACAGGTACAGGCACTACAGGGACTGGTACTGGTACGACAGGCACAGGTACAGGCACTACAGGGACTGGTACTACGGGTATTGACACAGGTACAGGCACTACAGGGACTGGTACTGGTACGACAGGCACAGGTACAGGCACTACAGGGACTGGTACCACTGGTGTATACACGACTCCAGGGACTGGCACCACTACGGGTACTGACACCACCACGGGAACCAGCACCACCACTACTACTACTACAGCCCCGACCACGTCTGAAGGAACTAGCGATGTGAGGGGAAATCGCGGTTTTGATTGGGGCTGGCTTGGCTTACTTGGTCTTTTAGGTCTTGCAGGTCTTGTTCCCAAACGCTCTGAACCCCAAGCATATCGCGATCCTAATGAGGCAACCCGTTCTGGGTCTACTAGATATTAAGGCTTCGCTGGGTGTCAGGGGGCAAAGGGGAAAATCATTCACCTATACCCCCACACCGCTTGCAAGTTTAGTACTCCAGAAGAATAAATGACTGAACAAAAAACACTTGTCCTACCCGTAGATAGTAAAACAGCCAACTTTGAGAATGGCTCAATCTTTTTTATTGGTACTGCAACTGTACTTTTGCGCTATGCGGGATTTACAATTTTAACTGACCCGAATTTTCTCCATCGGGGTGATCATGTACATTTAGGTTATGGCATACGCTCAACTCGCCTAACCGATCCAGCGCTTAATATTGAGCAATTGCCTCCTCTGGATTTTGTTGTGCTGTCTCATATGCACGAGGATCACTTTGACCGTGTGGCAGCTCAAAAGCTGGATAAAAACTTACCTTTCGTGACCACGTACCATGCAGCTCGTAAGCTCAACAAGATGGGCTTTCATTCCCCAAAAGCCCTGAAAACTTGGGAAACATTAACAGTTACCAAGGGTGACGTGCGTCTTTGTATTACTGCAATGCCCGGAATACACGGTCCTAGCGTTCTGGGTGCCCTGCTTCCGCCTGTGATGGGCAGTATGTTGGAGTTCCAGACACCTGATAAAGAAACAAAGTTTCGCCTCTATATTACAGGCGATACCCTGATCCACGAACATCTCAAAGAAATTCCCCATCGGTATCCCAATATAGACCTCGCTTTGCTACATTTAGGTGGAACAAAGGCCTTTGGCATTTTGCTAACGATGGATGCTGAACAAGGAGTACAAGCAATTCAAATTATTGCTCCACGCACAGCAATACCAATCCATTTTAATGATTACACTGTTTTTAAATCAGCGCTTGACGATTTTAAGAGTGCGATCGCACAAGCGGGGTTAGAACATAAAGTCCAATACCTTAGCCACGGCGACACTTACAATTTTACGGTTTCTTGATATTTGATTTTTCTATCTTGGATGTCGCAATTCATCTCCCGTTACAGGCTTCGCCTTAACGGTGAGATGAATTGCGACCAATAAAAAACATGGCTTCGCAATACCTTGCTGTAGTAGAATATACTTGCCACCAAAAAAGTTAGGGTTAGGCAAGATTGGTGTTTCTCCACCAGACAACTCGCATCACCAAAAAGAAATACCTGATTAACAGGGGGGTCGAATGTTGTGAATCAGACAAACGATACATCAGAATAAGTATTTTGTGACTGCGGTCGGGCAGCCCGTGGTAGTAAAACAGATGCTTGTGGAGGGGAATCTGTCGGGGTCAGTGCCTGTGGGAGAGTTTTTAACTCGTTATACCACAGTGGGCTAGAAAAACCTGTTGAAGCAAGAATCTCCCTTCACAGGCGAAGCCTTGAAGGTGAGAGTGTCAATTGCAAGCTTATCTGGTCTGTATCGCTTGTAGTCTTTTGGTATTCATTCTAGCTAGCAAAAGCTTACAAGTTTTTACAAAGGATTTTATATTTCCAAATATGAGAGAAAAGTACTAGCGAGGAGGGCTGCTTGAGTGCGATCGCGCAGCTGCAACTGGCCTAAAATACTTGTTACGTGATTTCTAACTGTTCGTTCTGAAATGTAAAGCGTATGGGCAATCTCGCGGTTACTTAAGCCCATTGCAATTAAGCGTAGAACCTCTTTTTCCCTCGGAGACAGTTCCGCTAGTTCTGATGGGATGGCTGAGTGTATTGGATTTGATATGTGAGGGGTCGTTAGAGCTTTTTCAAAAAGTCCTGGTCCCATATGGGTGTAGCCTTGATGCACGGAGCGAATGGCAATGGCTAATTCCTCTAAAGGCGTATGCTTCAAGAGATACCCTTTTGCTCCGTGACGCATTGCCTGTGAAACGTATTCATCATCATCAAAAGTTGTTAGTACCAGAACTTGTATCTCTGGGAAACGCTGGCACAGAAGCCGAGTTGCTGCAACGCCATCCATGATAGGCATTCTAACATCCATCAACACGACGTCTGGTTGCAATGGCGTTCCATAAAGCGCCTCCACGGCTTCAATTGCGAGTTGACCATTCTCGGCGTCTCCAACCACTTGCAAATCAGATTTTGATTCCAGCAGGTTTTTGAGTCCCTGACGAATAATGATTTGGTCGTCTACTAGCAACAGACGAATCATAAGATTTTGGATTTTGGAGTCACTGCCTTGCGGAGCCAGCGAGCAGCTCGGAGGAGGGTTTCCCTCGTGCCGGCTCTGGCGTTGGGGTTCCTGAGGCAATGCGTTGGGGATGTTCCCTCGTTGAGTGCAACTGCCGTCCCGTTGAAGCAAGTGGCGTGATTTTGGATGTTTGTTCCAGGTTCAAAGTTCCCAATACTAGAGTCTAGTATAGGTATATTTACCCCAATTTTGCATCCCTTTCCTGGTTCGCTAATGATATGAAAGTTTCCTCCTAGTGCAGTCGCTCGTTCTCGCATTCCTTGAAGTCCGAACCCTGTGGTGTTTTGTTGTGGATAAAAGCCTCTGCCGTTGTCTTCGACTAGCAGGTGTAGCTTTCCCGCTTGGGACTGCAACTGAATCTTAACCTGAGTAGCTGTGCTGTGTTTAGATATATTCGTTAATGCTTCTTGCAGAATGCGATAGATAGCAGTACTCACCTCAGGTGTTAGAGGAGATGCAAGGCTAATTTTGCAGTCTGGAGTAAGGGTTGTGGCGCTGCTAAAGTCTCGGATAAGGTTGCTAATTGCCTTTTCTAGTGACTTTCCACACAAAGGATCGGCTCGGAGTGTTGCCACAGAACGAGAAACTTCCTGCAATGCTTGATAGGCTAAATGTTTTGCTTCTTTCAAAAAGTCTATAGCTTTATTAACATTTGACGGCAACAATAGCAAAGCATTCTCTAGCTGAATACTCTGGGCGGTTAGAGCGTGTCCTAGGGAGTCATGAATTTCACGGGCAATGCGGTTACGCTCTTGTAGAGTTGCCTGGTTTTCAATCCGCAAGGCATACTGGCGTAGTTGATCATGGGCAATTGCTAGTTCTTGCCGACTTCTGCGTTCAGATAGCACCGCATTAACCAACAGCAATACAAAAGCCAAGGTCAAAGCAAAAGAAATCGCGTTGTTCAGTATCAAATTAGCTGTAATAGTAGCAATTTGTTCTGCAATCGGTTTTCCCAGAGGCATTTGTTCTGCAAACGGTCTTCCCTGTCCAACATACATTCTCATGAACACACTTGTTCGGGTTCGCAAAAACATTATGTAGAGGTATGACACGTATACTAGACTTGCAACAATCAAGCGACCCTGTAACTTGAACATTTGGCAACTGCGAATAACTGCAATTAAACCCAGCAGGGGAGCATACCGAAGATGACTGTTTGTAAAAGCTGGCAGCAAAACAAGCCCTAGTTCTATTGCTGTATAAATAACTTTGTGACTCAAAGATCTGGTTGGCAACCTTAAACCCATGACCCCAAACATAACAATACTTAGGACAGCCAACCAAGGAGTACCGTGGAATGGGTAGATAGGGGGAATGAGGAATCCTGTTAGGAGACTCATGCCCAGCAAAAGCCATTCCAGGTAAAGTAACAAGCGCAGAGAAGGAAGAGAACGAGACATCTGACTGTTCACAAAAAACAAAAATGGTGGAACATTTAAGCTGCTTTTTACCGTATTTGTATGTAGGGGTTAGATACCAGCGCTTGCTGTCCTATTTTACTCCAATTAAGACTATGACAAAAGTCACAAATTTATAGTTACTTTTGTCCCAATATGTTTAGGACTTTTGTTTCATGTGGTCTGTGAGGGTAAGCACCTACCATAGGGATGTCGCAATCAGCGGCAATGGGAGTTGAGTTAGGGGTGGAGTTGCTATGAAATTTATTGGGAACCGATGCAGGCTGTTCTGACACTACAGCAATGAAAAAAGATTCGCCAGTCTAGGCGCGATTGATATTCGTTATTGAGTTGTTGATAAGAGTTACGAATATCAATTGGCATATCATGCTCCAGCTCCCCCAGTTCCTTCAAAATAAAGGATTGGGGGTTTCCTTTATTTTTGGTTGAGATGCAGAACCCGCTGCTTTACGGAGTGACTAAGATGGCTACCATGATTTGGATGGAAAATCTGACCAAAACCTACCGCTTGGGAGATACAACGGTACCAGTTCTTAAGGGTATTGACTTGACAATTGAGGAGGGAGAATATGTTGCCATTATGGGAGTATCCGGTTCTGGCAAGTCAACCTTGATGAATATCATAGGCTGTCTGGATCGACCAACTGGTGGAAACTACGTCTTGGAAGGTCGGAATCTTACGACCCTAGATAATGACGAACTAGCATACATCCGCAATCGGCGTATTGGCTTTGTCTTTCAGCAATTCAACTTACTGGCTCGCGCTACTGCCGTGGAAAATGTTATGCTACCGATGGTCTATGCTGGCGTTCCTAAACACAAACGACGTAAGCGAGCAATAGAAGTTCTAACCAGAGTCGGATTGGCAGAACGACTGCATAACCGCCCTAATCAACTTTCTGGTGGTCAACAGCAACGGGTTGCAATTGCTCGCGCTTTGGTTAATCGTCCCGCTTTGGTGCTGGCGGATGAACCAACGGGAGCTTTGGATAGCCAGACTTCTCAGGAAGTGATGGATTTACTGAGTGACTTGAACAGCCAGGGTATCACGATTGTGATTGTGACCCATGAGGCTGAAATCGCCGCCCAAACCCAGAGAGTGATTCATGTTAAAGATGGTCTGATTGTTTCACCTGTGACTAGCCGCTAGAGCAATCTTTATTCAGGTGCTTTATCAGACAACAAAAAAGTTTACCTTTTTTCATATTACCTACGGACTGGAAGTAGTTAAATCGACAATCGCAACTGCGAACCATTCTGTGTTTTACTCACTTCAATCCGGGCTTGAAAGGCTTCTTTAAGGTGGGGCATATGAGTTACCGTGAGGATGCAGGCAAAATCAGATGCGATCGCATTAATCGCTGCAATCAGGCGATCGCATCCTTCTGCATCTTGTGTCCCAAACCCTTCATCCACAATCAACAATTGCAACGCCGCCCCCGCCCGCTGCGCTAATAATTTCGCCAAAGCTAAACGGATCGCAAAGTTAATTCTAAACGCTTCCCCACCAGAGTAAGTCTCATAAGCCCGCGTTCCTCTTGCATCAGCAATTAAAATGTCCAATGTATCTATCAGCTTGGTATTTTTCTTGCTTGCCTTACCACTCTTTCCGGCTCTTTGTGTAACAAATTGAACGTGTAACTGATTTGCACTCAGGCGTGAAAGCAGTTGATTTGTCTCAACTTCCAATTGGGGCAAGACATTCTCAATCATCAATGCTTGGATACCATTTTTACCAAAGGCTTGCGATAATTCCTGATATATGCGATGTTGTCGCCTTGTTTCTTGCAGTTGTTGCTGCTGTTGCTCGTACTGAAGTTGCAATGTTTCCAGTTGGTGAGCTAACTGCTGCAAGCGTCCCAACTGGGCAATTTGTTCGTCGAGTTGTCGTCTACGCGATGCCAACTGCTGTTCTAATGTTTGAATTTGAACGGATGGGTTGGCTGATTCTTCTAGCTGCTGGACAATGTTTTCGATTTGTTTAGCAAGTTTTTGCCGTTCTGTCAATCTCCCTTGCAAAGATTCCTCTAACTCTTGCAATCTTGTTTTGAGTTGGGGATACTGCTGCTGCGCCCCTACAAGTTGTTGATAGCGTAACTGCCAAGATTGAGCTTTGCGTGCAGCCATGCGAAGATTGTTATGCTCTTCTGACACGTAACCTATTTCAGTAATGTAACGCTCAAGGGCAGCAATTTGTCTGGCACATTCAGATTCAGTTACCTCTTGCTGAATTCTCGTGTGTAGTTGGGTAATTTGTGCCTGAATTTCTGGTTTTCGTGCTTCTATTTGCGCTTGACGCTTAACTGCATCTTTAATTTGGCTGAGTCTAATTTCTGCCCATCGCCACCGCTCCACTTCGTTACGGGCAAGGGCATGGTCTTGTTCATTGTAGTTGAGTTGTTGCAGATATTGCTCTAGTTGCTGGAGTTCGGCGTATGTGTCATGAGCGTAGTCACCCATTTGCAGCGATCGCTCTAATTGCTGCTTTTCGGCGACAATATGTTGTAGCTGTTGTTGGACATCACTTGTCGCCTGCAATTGTGCTGCCAACTGCCCCCTTTGTTCGCGTAAGGTATCGTAAGGAGACAATTGTTGGCATATTTCCCGATATTCCTGCCTAAGTACCTGAATCTCTCTGTCTGAAACCGCCATGCGCTCCCGGACTATCCACAATTCATCCTCGGCATCTTTGTACTCTATTTTGGTTTTGTCCACGACACGATCCCAGTGATGTTCGTCTAGTGGACGCTCACACAAAGGACAGATAGCATTGGGGTTCTGGAGCATTTGCAGCTTTTGCTGTAGTTCTCCTAGCAGTTTTTCAAAATCCCTTTGATGAACCTGTAAGCGTTCGATGAGGTGACGCCTTTCCTGTCCTTTTTCCTGCACTCGTTGCAGATAAACCCGCTTCTTCTCCAGTTCCTCAATTTGCATTGCCACTTCCATCACGGCTTGTTGGAGTTGCGGTAGGCGTCTGTGTTGACGTTGCAGTTGGTTGGCTGTTGCTTCGAGTTGTTCGAGCCGAGCAACTAAACCAGCATGAGCACGATCTAGTTGGCTTTGTAATGTCGCCCGTTGTTGCAACAAGGGAGCAACTTGCAGTTGTAACTGATCCATTTGAGCAACACGGTTGCGTGCTGCAGCAAGTTGTGCTAAAGCAGCTTCTACTTCATCTGACTTACTCAGAGTTTGCTGAAGTTCTTGCTCTTGTTGCTGCAAGGCTGCAAGTTGTGCCTCGGCGTGTTGTAATTGCCGCTCAATTTCGTTAATTTGTTTAGTGAGCTGCTGTTGCTTTTGTTGCCGTGTATGTTGGGCACGAGTATATTCTTCAAATTGAGCGCCCATCGCTTCTTCTTGAGATTGCAAAGTTTGGTACTGAGTGTACCCAGCTGAAATCTCAGCTTCTTGACTTAAGAGTTCTTCTAAAGAACAGAACTGGGTGTCAATGGCTGAGTGCTCTTGTTGAAGGCGATCGCAGTCTTGAGTAAGATTCTGATATTGCTGTCTGACAAAATTAAGCTGTTGCTCCCAGTTTTGTCGCTGGTGCTGGACAACTTGCAAACTTTGTATTTGAATATTATCAAAGGCTTGTACTTGTTGTAGCTGGTTAATTTCGGATTCCAAGTCGGCTTGTTTTTGGGCAGTTGCTTCACGCTGTTGCAGTTGAGATTTCAGCGAATCCAAGCAACGCTCTAGTTCTTCCGTTCTGGCTTTAAACTGACGTGAGAGTTCTTTTGCCCGTTCTTCTAATTCATCATACTGATTGAGTTTTAATAACTCTGCTAATATTTCCTTACGTTCGTTAGGTCGCTTGAGCATGAATTCATCTGCACGACCTTGACGTAGATATGCCGAATTGATGAAAGTGTCGTAATCAAGCTTAATGTGTTCTAGAATTAAATCTTGTGTTGCCCTTAACCCTTTGCCGGTAAGTGCGCGAAACCCAGTAGGTATTTGTATTTGAAATTCCAGAGCACCACTCCCACCCCGTACTCGGGTGCGAATCACTCTATATGTTTGCTGGTTTGCTTCAAAGATGAAATCAACTCTAACTTCTTTTGCACCTGTTTGGATAACATCATCTTCGCTAGAGGCTCTGCTTTCACCCCAAATAGCCCAAGTGATAGCTTCGAGGAGAGAAGATTTTCCAGCGCCATTGGAACCACAAATACAAGCCGTGTGTAACCCGCGAAAATCTAAAGTAGCATCGCGGTAACTGAGGAAGTTTTTGAGGGTCAGTTGAATTGGGATCATCGAGAATTAGGCGCTAGACCTTTTTTAAGAAATAACAGTACATATGCTCTTTTTGCTAGTTTAGCTGGATAAATATCATGTTTCTAGTGTTGAACACTTCAAGTTAAAGAATGTTAACAATATAATGAGCGAGTTTTTCTTGTTAGGCAAACACTTTTTCCTAGTATCATGGAAAATTTCATTTTTCGTTAGGTTCTTTCCTGTTTAGCTCTCATCAACAGCAAGTTTGGTTGAGTCTTTAAACGCTTTATAGATGAGGTAAAAAAAGAAGAGATGGGGACAAGGGAATTAAGAAGAAGGCAGAACACAGCTGGGGATACCCATAAATAAATGAGCGCTTATTTGATGATAAGTACTAATTTCGTTCACTCTCGTTTGACCTAGAACGGGGTATCAAAAGTCCAAGATATGTACCTACAGCAAATTTTGTTAAATCCAGGAATTGAGGACGGCTTTAGCGAACAGGCAATCGCACAGATGCATATATCTGATAATGCCTTCCGCACTCGCATGAGTGAAGTTTATCGCAAGTTCAGCATTGGCGGTAAGGAACCAGGTAAATCTTACAAACTGCATGATTTTCTGTAGCAATTTTATAGGAAATCAATCAGCTTCATTGGTGAGCTTTGCATAAATAAGAGGTGTATTAGTCTTAAACTCTATCATCGAAAGAAATTGACACTACAATATAAATAAGAGATGGCAGTCAACTCATTCTCCTCTATTCCTGGGCATACATCGGCAGACATAGATAATGTAAAAAGCCTCAGGAACCATTTCACAAAAATTGCGTCATCTATATCCTTCGTTACTATTCATTGACACAGATGAACAGTATAAAAATTAAAGAAGAACAATTGCATATTCTTACCGTCATTCAAATAACATGACAGTCGGAATATGCGTACCAACAGGTTTAAAAAAAGCTAGAAACAATCTCAGTAACTGCACGTCATAATACACAAGTAAAGAAACAAAAAGGCTCTGCTATGATTCTCTTTCATCGTTGGAAAACTGGAACCGCTGCACTTATGGCAATGGCAATGACAACAGGTGCTATTGCACCCATGTTTTTCTTTGCTCCTGCTTCTGCACAAACAATCTTTCGTGGACGAACACAAACACAAACACAAACAGGAACAGTTTCAATTCCTGCTGGAGTTACACTTCCAGTGACTTATGACAAAGATAAAATTGTTGTCACTCCTGATGAAACTGCACCTATAACTTTAAAAGTGGCAAGAAACATTGTAAACAGGGGTGGAAATGTATTAATTCCTCAAGGAACTGAAATTGTTGGACAAATGCAACCAATAACCAGAAATGGTGTAAAAGGGACTTATTTTGTAGCGCAAGAGTTAGTGTTTCCCAATGGTAATCGGCAGTCTATTAACGCAAATTCTCAAATCATTACTAGAAAGGAAACAATTAGCAAAGGAGGCAGCACTGGTAAAATCATACAAGATGCCGCTATTGGCGCGGGCGCTGCTAGTGTCATTGCATTGCTAACAGGTAACCAAAGAATTGAAGCTTTAGAACCTGTACTCGGTGCTGGTGCTGGTGCTGCAGCAAGTGTTCTACTACGGCGCAACAAAGCTGAAGTTGTCGTTGTTGAACCCCAAAGAGGAGATTTAAATCTCACTCTGCGCTCTAATTTGTTAGTATCCCGTGGCTACTAGGCTGATCCCAATTTAGATCGTGACTTTCATCAATAATTTACACTGCGTTCACCCAAGGGGTTGCTCTTATAGCAACCCCTCCTCTGTCTGTTTCAGAGACAGGGCAAGTATAACGCGCTTCGCGCGAGCGTGAACCACAGCGTTGAAGGCGATGGCGGGCGATGGCGCAAAGCGCCCGCCCCAAAGGGGCGAACGCCACCTCTAACGAGAGAGTGCCATGCCTGATTTTTCAGTTAGAATTCCGTACTTGTACCCATACGACATCGCTTTCCCCGTCTTAATATTCCTTTCTAGACTCAAGATAGAAATGCAATGACAGCTATCCTCTGCACGGTTGTGAACACGGCACTTTTTTCTCCTTCTAGGTAGCAGCCATGTAAAATATTTTCATTTTTTTTGCAACTATTTTGTCAATGGCACGTCTTGCTTAATTAACTGGCAGGAAATAGTCTTTAACTTGGCAAAAGGCATAAGGAAAATATCGCCTTTCATAGCCAAATGCAACTATTAACTGAAATCAGAAGATTTTAGGAACTTCCTAACTCAAATAAAGTCTAATTAACTAACAGAAAATAGCAGATTTTTTGGGGAGCAAGAACACAATGTTTGGTCACTTTCGTTGGCAATCTGGATGTGCTGCATTCATGGCTTTGGGCATAACAGCTGGTACGCTCGCACCTCTAATAACACCTACAGCTTCTTTCGCCCAAACAAGTTTTACTGACGTTCAATCTAATTATTGGGCAGCAGAGTTTATTCAAGAACTGTCACAACGGGGCGTTATTGCCGGATTTCCAGATGGCAGCTTCCGCCCAGAAGAACCAGTAACACGCGCTCAATTTGCTGCCATGATTGGTAAAGCTTTCCAAAAAGCAGCAGAACGGCAGGCAGTCAGATTTTACGATGTACCAAGCAGCTATTGGGCAGAGAGTGCGATTCAGGCGGCATATACCACTGGTTTCTTATCTGGATATCCTGGCAATCGTTTCGAGCCTAACCAAAATATTCCCCGCGAACAGGTTTTAGTTTCCCTCGCTAGCGGTTTAAATTACGGCGTTAGCGGTGGTAAGGAAAGCACCCTGCAATATTACAACGACGCTGATAACATTTCTGGCTATGCCCGTAGTCCAATTGCTGCGGCTACTGAGAAACAAATTGTCGTGAACTATCCTAATGTTAAGTTTTTAAATCCGAAAGTAACTGCAACTCGCGCACAAGTAGCAGCTTTTATCTACCAAGCACTGGTGAGCTCAGGTCAAGCCGCAGCGATTAACTCGCCCTACATTGTGGCTATTGGCGAACCGACTCCACCAAAACCAGTAGCGGTGACAATTCCTGAAGGGACTGTTCTTCCTGTACGCTACGAAAAAGCAGAAAAAATTCTTGTCACTAAGGATGAAACAGCGCCTCTAACCCTCACCGTGGCGCAAAACGTCGTCACCGATAAAGGAACTGTGGTCATTCCAGCTGGCAGTCAGGTTGTTGGTGAACTGCGACCCGTTAAAAACAAGGGCGGCTCTCAATTCGTTGCCCAAAAACTCATCCTAACTAACAATCAGGAGTATCAAATCAACGCGACTTCTGAAGTCATTACCAAGACCGAAACTATCAAACGGGGAACCAATACTGGAGGTATTGTTAAGAATGCCGCACTAGGCGCAGGTGCAGCAGCAGCAGTTTCGGTTGTGACTGGTGATAAGGCTATTGCTACAGAAGAAGTTTTGGGTGGTGCTGCGATTGGTGGATTGATTGGTCTATTCTTTGGTAAAAAGAGTGTTGACTTAATCGCCATTGACCCAGATACTGACCTGCAAATGACCATCGGTCAAAACTTTCAGGTTTCACTGAGATAGTTATGAGTAAGTAGTTAATAGTTACTCATTACAACTACCGACTAACAACTAACAACTAACCACTCACAACAGGTAACCAAATAATAAAGGTTGTTCCCGGCGCATCAGGTGATGTAATAAGCGAGGTAAGAGCAGGGCTGAAAACTTGTATTTCGCCCTGCATTTGCTCTATGAGCTGTTTGGCAATTGATAATCCCAACCCCGTGCCAGGAATTTCCGTCTGAGCTTGAACACCTCGGTAATGACGCTCTCCAAGATGCTCTAAATCTTGTGGTGGAATGCCAGGACCAGTATCACTGATGACAATTCCCTGAAATAATGGTTTTTCTTGCCCCGTTTGGATTAAAATCTTGCCGCCAGTGGGAGTATATTTTAAAGCATTGTCAATGATATTGCTTAATACCTCTTGTAATGCTTTGGGGTTAGTGCGTACTAGAGGTAAGTTAGGAGGAATTTCAGATATGAGTTGCAAATTTCTCTCTTGAGCGATCGCTCTGGCTGACACTAACAATGGTTCTAATATAGACAGTACAGAACAATTCACTTCTTTGTCTCCTGTACCAGGTAATAACAGTGGCGCTTTTGGGTCTTTCTGCACGTTTGCTTCTACAAGGACTTCTTTTTGTGGTAGCGCTACTGGTCCTAAATCTTCTGCTGTCAGGTCAATAACTTCATCAAAGTGTTGCAACAATTCTTTGAGGCGATCGCTTTCCCGTACAATACTAGCCGCTACCTCCCGGTTAGCATCTCCTGGTCGCAGTCGCTTCAGTAACAGCTTGCCAAAGGTTCGCAATGCTGTTAATGGATTGCGAAGCTGGTGCAATAAATTATCCAGTAAATCTTGCTGCTTCTCTTGCAGAATTTGTTGTTGCTGCAACTGCTGGTGCAACCATGCTCGACGCTGATCCAAAACACAAGCAAGCGATAACGTTTGGGCGATCCGTTCTATTTCACTCCTTTCTTGTTCATTCCATGCTCGGTCTTCCTTGACTGTGACTAGCAACCCCATCATCACATCTTCATGGACAAGAGGTAAAACAATTTGGTCACCTCTGAGTAAAGATTCCTCTGTTGAATCGGGTGGTGCTGCATCTCCTGTCACAGGTTCTTGTGATGGGGCTGGAAATTCCTCTGCTGCTTTCAATAACCTCCGATTAGAGCGGTTGTCTTTCAGCTCAAGTACATCCCCGTGACGAGAATGCTGTGTTCTCTCCAAGGTAGCGGAGGTTGAGCTAGGTAAATCCCAGTTAGAGCTTGAAATAGGTATTGATATGGACAATACCAAAGCATTGGCTCCTTGCTGTTCCACTGCCGTTTCTGGGTAAACCAGCACAGGAATAAACTTCGCTTCATTTGTCGAAGCCTCTATCAATTCTTGCGTTAAATAGACAACGCTCAAAGATGCTTCCAGCCCTTGGGCTAATAGTGCCAATTGCTCTCGGCATAGAGCAACAAACTCAGAACTGGCAAACATGAACATTTCAAGAGCCCTTGCTTAAGGTAACAGACTAGAGGGACGAAAAGGAACAGGAGTTAGCTTTTTCCATTTAACAAAGCTTAACTGAATCCTGCAACTAACGGTTCGTTCCCAGGAATTATATTGTTTGCTGCTTTTATTTTTTCTACGAAAAAATAAATTATTGCTCTTGTATCAAAAGGTTAACAACTCTTGAATTTTTGAACTAGAACTTTTATAATGACGACGGATTTTGTAGCTATCACTACAATCGGTTGCTTGTAAGAGGAGGACAGAAGGTTGGCAAGGAGACGCAAGAGGAAGAGCCGTCGTCGCCAAGAAGGACGGCGAATTTTAGAGCACGTACCTCAATTTAGCATCGAAAGCGGCGAAGATAAACCTGTGACAGCAGCTAGAAAATTCATTCAAGCTGAAGGGATCTTGCCACCCGCGTTGCTACTTGTAAAGCGAAATGAACACACAACAGACCGTTATTTCTGGGCAGAAAAGGGTCTATTTGGTGCTCAATACGTTGAAGAGAACCACTTCTTATTCCCTAGCCTGAGAGTGCTTGAAACTTCTCCAGCTCAGGAGCAACTAGCTGTTGCTAGTCATTGAACTAACAATGGTTATCATAAAGTTTGAGTTTGACTTATGACAACCATTAACTGACAAAATTGCTAGTTTTTTTGAAAGTTTCATTTTCTTTTAAGGATGCAGTTTATTGGTCAGTGTTAAGCTAGCAGTTTTGACTCAGACTATCAACTCCAATCAAACCTTGTGTTTATATGAGTTGATTGTGAGTGTAAGGAGTGTAAGAACGTATAAGAGAGTGGGGATAGAGCGATCTCGTTCTAAGCAAGGGTTCGGCACGCTCTTTCTAGCGATATAGCTTTTTTCTACAACTTGTGGAGAAGAGCAGTAGAGCAGGAGTCGTTTTACCTCCTCTCTCTATTCCATTTCTTTAGCGCTTGAAAAAAAAATTAGAAAATGAGAGGCTGTCTATAAAGTAAATGTTAAATGCGTAGGGCACTCTCTACTCTGCGGGAAGACTCTATTATTATGTTGACTCGTTAAAAATCCCGGAGATAGACAATTCCTCAATGCCTACGGCACCCTAACGCGAACGACCAACATTGCTGAGTAAACTGCGTTCACTATCGCTCGTTGGTCAATTCATCATTGCCCAGAATTCATCCCACACTGCCTTTCAGGTCAGATGTGGGGCTTCTTCTGTTTCCAGCTAAGCAATACGCTTTGACAAAGAGGCGGTGGATTACGGGAAAAACAATTAAAATTACGATTGACAATGAACTAGGGAAGGTAACACAACGAAGCGCTTACGCGGAGCGTGGTGTTAGCCATGTGGCGGATGACTTGAGGGTACTCACCGCTCCCACCAAATCAAAGATTTTGGTGGTCTTTAAGAGCGTGGCGGGTTTGTAAGCGCAAGCGCACGCTACGCAAACGTCTAGCGTCGCCCTTGGCGTTAGCCTCCACTAATTGCATTTTCAATACTGAATACTGAATTCTTCTTCACCTTATTGTCTATAAATAGCTTTTCAAAGATAGGTTGAAAAATTTAAAGTATAGTTAGAAAAAATTGCGGAAACTTGAAAGCTCCGCAGTCTTTACTTACTAACAGAAATACCGTGAACTAAATGAGAACTAAAGCTCTAGAGGTCTATTGTAAGACTAGGAGTAGGCTAGCTGAAACTGGCTGTATGAGCAAAAAATAACAGCTATTCACAACTTTTTAATCCCAACGCCCTTCGTAGCTCAATGAGTTCATCTCGATGGGCGGTTACAGTGATTTTACTTGGAGAGTGCTGGTTGCTTTGAGTTGCTTCCACCTTCAACGACACCTTCTCGAGTTTTCCAGCTTTTGTCCAATAAAAAACACCACTCAAAGGCGAGAGCAGAAGCATCCCAGGCAAAACCGTATTCAGGCTAGGAAAAAGTAGTGACAAAACCAGTGATAAACAAAGAATACCAGCAGCAGCTAAGAGTGTTAAAAACACAGCTAAAAACCAGCTAGGTCTAACAAAGCCTTCAAAAGTTACTTGGTTTTGTTTCGGGTCTACCGCTGCTACTCGGTAAGACCGTGTTTGGAAATACTCCTTCAATTGAGGCATTAAAGTAGCTTCGTCTTGCTCGCAAATCAGTTGTGCTGTTTCTGTGCGGTCTTTGGTAGAGGCACGAATAAAGAAAAATAGCCCCACCGATAATAAAAAAGTGAGCAGCAAAGTCGATGGCAAAGTAGCAGTGTCCATAAACTAAATTAAGAGTGGTTTACAGGAGGTGACTTGTTCATTATCAATTATTCGCTAATTTATCCTCCCGCTTATGTACTGTTGCCACAAACGAGCCAGATCGTGTGCTTGAGATTGCCATTCTGGAGACACTTGGTACATGCGCCTGGGACGTCCGCGTCCTTCCAGTTTCTTCCAATACCCAGTGATTGCCTTCTGATCTTCAAGGAATTTAATCGCACTGTAAAGTACGGTATCTGAAAGCCGATAGGTTGGATATTCTGTTTCCAGTCGTTGGATCAACTCCGTTCCATAGGATTCGCCTTGTAATAAGACATACAAGATATAACAAACAGCGAGCTCCTGACAAAGATAAGTTGGCGGAGGATTTTCAAAGAAGTGATATATATCCTCAAGTTTCATGGTTAGTGAATGACTAAAAAATGCCTAAGGGTTGAGCTTACAATCTCCGTAAACAGTATAGAATACTACTTTTTGAGATAAGTATATAGCGCTGCTTAGGCTGGATCACCAAAGGTCAAAAATGACATGAGACACATTCCACGCTTACTAACCGTGGAACGGATGCACCAACCATAGGGATACAAAAACTTGTACCCCTACCCAAGCTTCTGACATAGTGTTGAGGAGCGATCTGACAACGGCTATGCCGCAGTAGTGTCAAGTAATGCCAAGGGCGTGAGGACTGCTTAAGCATAAAATACCGTCTAAGCAATTTTAAATGGAAAATGCGGTATTTATGTAAAACTTAATCAAAACTTTGTTGGGCAGTAATTATCCTTAGGGTTTTTGCTTAAAGATTAGGCAAAAAATCATGTTTTATTTCAAGCTCACTCAAGAGTGTCCACTCTCAAAAAAGAGTTTAGTACAGAATTTCTCTACTAGAAATACTCCTATCTTGTTTGCTAAGTGTGATAGTAAATTTATCAAACCCCTAGCACATTGGTGATCAGTATGTCAGATTCCTCTACACTCCGGGCAATCGCCCAAGCATTTCGCCTGACAGGTTGGATTAGCTTCTGGATTCAGTTAGTGCTAGGTGTTGTTTCTGGGGTGATTTTGCTGTTCGCAGTCTTTAGTCAGAGAGCTGGCAACACTAGTAATAATCCAGGAACTGGCTTCGGTGCTTTTTTTGCAGTTGCTGGACTCATTGCCTTGGCAGTGGGCATTTATTTAGCTTTTCGTTGCACCAGACTTGGTAATCAATTGGAGTCCTCAAATGCTAACAACCGCCCGCGCAAAGCCGAAACTGTTCAAGTCCTACGCTTTGCGGTTTTGGTGCATTTGGTGGGAATACTGTTGACCTTGTTAGGAGCGCAAGCGATTGTCGGGACTTTGCTCACAAAGTCATTAACTCTACCGCAAGTAGGTACTGGAGTTTACACTCAACTTGACCCTAGTAGGATTATCCAATCCTTGGATATTTTCGTTGTGCAGGCAAACACTAACACAGTTACAGCACATTTTGCCGGACTTGTTGCGTCAATTTGGCTACTCAATCGCATCTCTAAACCACAGTCTTAGCGGAATTCTTAATTAAGAATTCGCCGTTCGTAATGGCTGCTTTCATGACGAATAAGTCATTCTGTGCTTTTCTCTTCAGTACAAGAGGTTTATGAAGAATTCATCAAAAATTTCCACTGTAAATTTACGAAAATGGACACCCTTAAGCTGAATCTTAATATAGGCTAGCTTAGACAAATATCCAGCTATTGGATGATGTCAAAGCTTGTAAAGAAACTCAATTTAAGTTTTTTTCAGGGTCTTAGTATTATGAAACATCAACAAGCATGGACATTTGGCGTACAAGTTTTTTTTAGTACTATCGTACTTGGGTTGTGTACTTTCCAGCTTGTCGCTGATAAGAAAGAGCAAAACCAGGCAATTTATTGGGGTGGCTTAACAGGTGTGCTTGGCTATTGGCTACCATCACCTTCAAATTCTAAAAACGAAGAGCAAGAATTTTTACAGAGGAGTCAGTACAACCTAAATCAAATGAGCAATAATGGTTTCCTTGAACAGTCAGAAACAACTCAACAGGCAGTCCGTGTCACTAAGACAGATGAATGATGAGAAAATGACCTCCGGAGGGCAGCTTGCAGAAGGCTAGGGTAAGCCATGAATTTATCATGAAAACTTTATAGAAACGGATTTAGATCCAGCAAATTGATGAATTGAGACAGCATTGTAGCTCTTTATATGCTTGTTCAAACCCTTATATATAGTTTGTGAAAACTTCACTTTATCCTGAAGGTGACTAAATTTTCCAGGAACTTGGCTTTTGCACTTGTCACCAGTCGGAAGTACCATATTCTGATGTGTTAACTGTAAAGAAAATATTAGGCTAGAGACTGGAACAAATCTGTGCTGGATATTAGACTAATACGCGAAAACCCAAAATTGGTTCAGGAACGGCTGAATACTCGTGGTGGAAACTACGACATTCAGCCGCTTTTAGAGTTGGATAAACAACAACGCGAATTGGAAGCGAAGCGAAATCAACTCCAAGCACGCAGTAACGAAATTGCTAAATTAATTCCTGAAAAGATAAAAACTGGTTGCAACCCCAAAGGACCAGAAATTCAAGCATTACGCGATGAAGGCAGTTCTGTGAAAGCTGAGATTGGAACACTCGAACCTCAGGAGAAAGACCTCTCAGCCAAAATCGAAGAATTTTTACTCACACTCCCCAACTTGCCAAGCGACTCTACACCTGTTGGTAAGAGTGAGGAAGATAACGTAGAAGTGCGTCGTTGGGGTGATGAGTACATTCCTCAAAACCCAAACATTCTTCCCCACTGGGAAATTGGCGAAAAGTTGGGTATTCTCAATGTTGAGCGAGCTGTGAAAGTCGCACAAAGTCGCTTTGTGACCCTTATCGGCGCTGGTGCAAGACTGGAAAGAGCATTAATCGCATTTATGCTCGATCGCCAGATAGCAGCAGGGTATGTAGAAGTCATTCCCCCATTTTTGATTAATACCGAGTCTATGACAGCTACGGGTCAGCTGCCCAAATTTGCTGAAGAAAGTTTTAAATGCGCGGCTGATGATTTATGGCTTGCGCCTACGGCGGAAGTTCCCGTAACCAACCTTTACCGTGGTGAAACTCTCAATTCCGAAGAGTTGCCGATCTACCATTGTGCTTATACTCCCTGTTTTCGTCGGGAAGCTGGGAGTTATGGGCGCGATATGCGGGGACTGATTCGACTGCATCAATTCAACAAAGTTGAACTGGTGAAATTTGTCCATCCCAGCACTTCTAGTGAGGAACTGGAAAAATTGGTAGGCAATGCAGAAGCAATTTTACAGGCGTTGCACCTGCCTTACCGAGTCGTAGCGTTATGTACTGGGGATATAGGATTTCATTCTGCCAAAACCTATGACTTAGAAGTTTGGCTTCCGTCTTCTGGCAAATACCGGGAAATTTCCAGCTGTTCCAATTTTATGGATTACCAAGCGCGCCGGGGTCAAATTCGCTTTAAAGAAAGCGGAAAGAAGGGAACGCAGTTCGTGCATACCCTTAATGGTTCTGGGTTAGCTGCGGGACGTACAATGGCAGCAATTTTGGAAAATTATCAACAAGAGGATGGGACAGTACGCATACCAGAAGCGCTGCAACCTTACATAGGACGTGAAGTGCTGTGATGTAGGCTGATTAGCTGTAGAGACGCGCCATGGCGAGCCAGCGCCCTTTGGAGGGTCTCCCTCCGGAGCCACCCCCGTGCGGAGGTTCCCTCCGCCCTTGGGGAGCGGCGTCAGGCGACTGGCGTCGCGTCTGTACATTTGGAGCGTTGTGACAAAGAACCACGCTTCGGCTAACAATTTATAACTCCCCCTTAAGAATTACCGAAAAAGCTAGAAAATCAGCACACCAGACCAGTGGTAGACTGGGACACATTTTAAAATGAAAAAGTATAGCTGAATAAGTTCACTGATTCTTTCTATGTCAGTTTTTGCGCCTTTAGCAGCGATCGCAGTCTTGGCTGTTCTGATCCTGGTACACGAGTTTGGACATTTTATTGCGGCAAGATCCCAGGGGATTTACGTCAATCGTTTTTCTCTAGGCTTTGGTCCGGTTATCTGGAAATATCAAGGAGCGCAGACTGAATACGCTATCCGAGCTTTTCCTCTCGGTGGTTTTGTCGGTTTTCCTGACGATGACCCAGATACCAATATTCCAGCCAATGACCCGAATCTTTTGCGTAACCGCCCCATTTTAGATCGGGCGATTGTCATTAGTGCGGGAGTGATAGCGAATTTAATATTTGCCTACTTCCTTTTAGTCACGCAGGTTGGTTTTGTTGGCATACCACAAGCAAGCCAACCCCAACCAGGAGTTTTGATCCAACAGCTAGCACCAAATGTAAGTTCTGTCGCAGCCAAAGCAGGAATTCAGAAAGGAGATGTCATCCTAGCAGCTAATCAAAGACAATTTGGGGCATCGCAGCAAGAGTTAGAGGCTTTAAGGGAAATAATTAAAACTAATCCAGATAAGCCAATTCAACTAGAAATTGCGCGTAATGACCAAAAGCTGTCTTTGACCGTAGTTCCTCAAGCAAACTCAAACGGTGAGGGTAGTATCGGCATCGGACTTGGTCTCAACGTCAAAGTTGAGCGTCGTCCCGTGAGCAACCCCGTGGAAGCTTTCAAGACTGGCGCTAAAGAATTCCAGCGGATTGTCTCAATGACATTCCAAGGTTTTGGGCAATTAATCACGAACTTCGGCGAGACAGCTAACCAAGTTGCTGGTCCAGTGAGAATTGTGGAAATAGGTGCCAACATTGCCCAGAATGATACAGGCAGTTTGTTCTTCTTTGCTGCTTTGATCAGCATTAACTTGGCTGTGATCAATATTTTGCCTTTACCAGCTTTAGATGGGGGACAACTAGCTTTTCTGCTAATTGAAGGTTTACGCGGTAAACCCTTGCCTAATCGCGTTCAAGAAGGTGTCATGCAAACTGGTTTGGTGATACTTTTAGGGCTAGGGATTTTTCTCATACTCAAAGAAACTACCCAATTGGAGTGGGTGCAAAAATTATTCCAGTGATTAGTAGCCGCAAACGGTCATCTGTGAAGCAACGGGCGCTAGAAATCCTAGTTCGCCTAAACCGTCTTTATCCAGATGCAACTTGCTCTTTAAACTACTCAACCCCAGTGCAGTTGCTGGTAGCTACCATTCTCTCGGCTCAGTGTACGGATGAACGAGTGAATCAAGTAACACCAGCCTTGTTTAGTAAGTTTCCGGATGCAGCCAGTCTGGCAAATGCTGATTTGACAGAGTTAGAAAACTTGGTTCGTTCCACCGGGTTTTACCGCAATAAGGCGAAGAATATTCAAGCAGCCTGTCGGATGATTGTCAATGAGTTTGGCGGTCATGTGCCAAAGCGGATGGAACAGCTGTTGCAGCTTCCTGGTGTGGCGCGCAAAACGGCAAATGTCGTCCTCGCTCATGCTTATGGAATCAATGCTGGGGTAACTGTTGATACTCATGTGAAGCGTTTAAGCCAGCGCTTGGGCTTAACTGAACACACAGACCCCATCCGCATTGAACGAGATTTGATGCTCCTATTGCCTCAACCAGACTGGGAAAATTGGTCAATTCGGCTGATTTATCATGGTCGGGCGATTTGTAAAGCGCGATCGCCCGCGTGTGAAGCATGTCAACTGGCTGAACTCTGTCCTTCTGCTTTTAACGTGCCACAGGTCACTGTGAAGGCAAAAGTTAAGGAAACCCCTTAGTGGTCTGCCAAGGAAATGCAGGGTTTGTAGTTAGCGCTGTCTAGCCTGCGGCACGCCTGACGGCGAACGCTCTGAGCGCTAATTGCAAACTGAGTTTATGTCAAAAGATGTGCCATTATATAGAATGGTAAATGCTGTCTTTAAAGAAATTACTGACATTATGGCAAAAAAGAGCATGATTGAGCGCGAGAAAAAACGCGCCAAAATGGTGGAAAAGTACGCTGAAAAGCGCGAAGCATTGCTAGAAGAATTCAAACAAGCAGAATCTCCTCTTGATAAGCTGGAAATTCACCGCGAAATTCAACAGCTACCCCGCAATAGCGCTCCCAGCCGCCGCCGCAACCGCTGCTGGGTAACAGGTCGTTCCAGAGGAGTTTATCGAGACTTTGGTCTGTCTCGCAATGTCCTGCGGGAATGGGCACACGAAGGTCTTTTGCCCGGAGTGGTTAAATCTAGTTGGTAGGCGCGTGGTTAGTCGTTAGTAGTTAGTGGTTCTTGTTGACAACTAACAACTAACAACTAACAAAATTACTGCCCGCAACATCTATCAATTCCCAGACTATCTAGGAGTAAATCGCTGACAGCGTTGGCAATAGCAAACTCTCCGTAGAAACTTTTGGAAAAATCAAACGACTGCATCTCTGTGACAATAGCAATGACCAGAGAACCTAAGTCGTTTTCTCCTTCCATCCGTTGACGCACAAAAATCTGTGCTGCTCTTTGGGCAATTGTCTGATTGATTGCTTCCGGGATAAATTCTTCATCAAGCCACTGATGCAAGCTTCTTCGCAACCATTCTCCCTCAAGCATGGGGTTTTGAGGTGGTGGCAGGGTGATGGGTGGAATTTGTTCTGTCATTGTTCTTTATCTTATCTTCATATTACAAACATTAGCGTGCTAGAAAATTGGGTTTGTAGTAGGTGCTCAAGCGTCCACTACAAGCCGTATTTTTCACCTATTTTTATGCAATATGATATCGCCACTATTATTCAAGGCTATGCTCAAGGCTATTTTCTCATGGCTGATGAGAATCATGCCTTGGGGTGGTATGCAAGTCGCGATCGCACTTTCATTCCCTTGGATGAACGATTTCGCTACCCCAAGTCCCTGCAGCGTGTCCTCAATCAAGAGCGTTTTACTATTGCGATTAACCGCGATTTCAAAGCTGTCGTGGCTGGGTGTGCTAACCGAGAACTAACTTGGATTTCACCAGAGTTAAAAGAGATTTACTGGGAACTTTACCAAGCTGGTTGGGCGTATAGTTTTGAAACTTGGCAAGGGGATGAACTCGCTGGGGGAATTTTAGGAATTGTGATTGGGGGTGCTTTTATTGGGGAGTCGATGTTTTACCGCATCCCCGAGGGTTCAAAGGTGGCGATGGTGAAATTGGTGCAAAGGCTACGGGAGAGGCAATTTGTGCTGTTTGACGCTCAAATGATGAATCCTCATTTGGAAAGATTTGGTGCTTATCGGGTGAGGGATAAAGAGTATCAAGAATTGCTTAACAAAGCTTTGCAACGTCCCTGTTCCCTACTTTAGTCAACTATGATGAGTCCTTTGTAACAACAAATCACTCATGAAAAAGGACAGCATAAGTCATAGTTGGAGGGAATTTTTGCATATTAACCACAAAATTGAGACACCTGAGTGATATCTAAACCAGTGAAAAACTGGTATTCTACAACCTGTAGTTAAAAGTGTCCCTATTCTGTTGTCATTAAACGTGACTCAAAACTACTGCCGTGCTAGGCTCAGAGGCAAATCCTTCAAAGGGCAAGACTTAACAGGTGCAGACTTCTCCTATTGCGATATCCGGGGTGCTGACTTTACAGATGCCATCCTTAGAAGAGCAAACTTTAGCCATGCCAAAGCGGGACTACAACGCCGTTGGGCTTTTGCCTTAGTTATATTTGCATTACTGCTGTCGGCAGTATCAGGATTGCTATCTGGTGTCAGTGGTTCTCTGGTGGGATTTATTCTAGTGAATGGGAACCGTGAAAATATCTATGTTGGCACAATCAGCTTAATAGTCTTGTTAGTCTTTTTTCTGATCACTCTGTGCCGAGGAGTGACAGCAGCCTCTGGATTTTTGGCAGTGGCAGTGACATGGGCTGGGGTTGCGGCAGTGGCATGGGCTGGGATAGTGGCAGTGGCATGGGTTAGGACAGCTACTGAGACAGGGATAATGGAATTGGCAGCACTCGTGGCAGTGATAGTTACAGGGGCTGTATCAGTGGTCGTGGCTGCAACAGGGGTCGTGGTCATAGCCGGGGCAGCAGTCGTCGCAGGGGCTGTCGCTGGGTTATTGGCAGTCGCAGTAACCGTGGCAGCGGCAGGGGCTGTTGCTGGGGCGGTGGTCGTTGCAGCGGCAAAGATTGGTGGTGTCGTAGCAGGAACACTGGCAGTGACAGTTACAGTATCAACAATAGTTTTGTCTGCTAACGTTGCTTGCCTTGCCTTACTGGAAGACGAAAAGCAAAGCTGGGTTCGCAATGTTGCTCTTGGCTTAGTGACAAGACGCGGAACCAGTTTTCAAGGGTGCGATTTGACAGATACTGACTTTACCCAGGCAAGACTGAAGAATAGCAATTTCATCAAATCCATCCTGACACGTACCTGCTGGTTTCAAGTGCAGAAGCTGAATCTTGCTGACGTTAGGACAACCTATCTTGAGGATGAAAACATACGACAATTGTTAGTTACCAAAGACTTACAAAACAAAAATTTTGATGGCTGGAACTTGCAAGGTATCAATTTGCAGGGAGCCAATATCAAAGATGCTAGCTTGATTGCCGCTAAACTCAATGAATCTAACTTGCAAGATGCTGATCTTTCCAGAACCAACCTGACAAGGGCGCAATTAGACAGAACTGATTTTAGAGGTGCAACTCTTACAGGCGCATACATCGGCGACTGGGGCATTACACAGGAAACCAAACTTGATGGTGTAAAGTGCGAGTACATCTTCATGTATGTACCCACAAAAGACAATCCTAATCCCTATCGCTTACCCACCAATTGGGAAGAGTCTTTTAAAGACGGGGAATTTAGCCAATTTATTAGCCCATCGTCCAAATTATCACAAATTTAGTTAACACAAGCCACCCGGCGTTCTGTGACCAACGTCAAACTAACCCATTCGCCTTTTTCGCTGTAGCTGCGAATCATCCGCTGACGCAGATTGGGTTCTATCAGCCAACCTACCTCAAGAAAAAGTGGTTGACGTAATTGCAGCTTGAGTGGGGAAGTTGCAGAAGCACCATCGCTTAGAAGTAATACTTGCACCTGTTTTTGCGGATCTTGGTTGAAGTGGATGATGGAGTCTTTGACAGTCGCTGTTGAGGTAATTGTGCGTTCCCCAAAGGTTAAGCTTTGCATTAATCGCCCAGCGTTATCAAGTTGCAATTGCATTTTGGTGGGATAACTTTGGGGAGGACGCAAGTCTGGATATATTGTCACTGCTTCACCCTGCCATTCTCCCAAAAGGTCATCTACTTTTAAGGTTGGGCGTTGTCGTGGTTGAGTTCCAGCCAGATGCTCTCGAATCAGAGTAAGCTTGTCTAGCTGGAGGTTTTTGTCAAATAACTGAATGAGGCGTAAGCGGTGATTTTCGTAAATTAAACCAAATTCTGCCCCAAATTCGGAAAATGGTCCTAGCTGGATGGAACCTTGAGAAAACGCCCCATTTTCAAAAAACAGCACACTTCGTCCTAAGGAAGAGTATTCTAAAACCTTTTCATTTGGGCCTAAGCAGATTGTCTGGCGAATTGTCTGGTTGTTGTTCAACCCGTCTAAGGAAACTATGCTGGGAATATCTTCTTGAATTTCACCTTGAGGCGACAAACGGGTAAATGAACCTTGCCATTCACCGAGATTTTTCAGCAAAGCTTCCCATTGTGAGCGCATATTTATGATTTCTTAAATTAATAAGAATTATAAATTATGAAGAGGAAATTTTTTATCATTCATAATTTATAATTCACAAGTTCTAGCTTTTGGCAAATCGCTGCACCGCAAAAAGACTCCCAAATAGTCCTATTGCTGCACCAAAACTCAGGAGAATCAGGGGTAAGAGTAAAGATTGTGACGCAGTGAGTTGCAAGCCGTTGTTAAGGAATCGAATAAATTCGGGTTGATTGGCTAACCACTGGCTGAGGAACTGTTGAATGCAGCTGATGAAACTCCAGGCAGTAGCACCCCCAAGAAAGCCAAAGGTCATTCCTTGTAAAATAAACGGTAGATAAATCCACGCTGAAGTTGCCCCCAGCAGTTGCATGACTTCAATTTCCCGACGACGCGCTATGACAATCAGGCGAATGGTGGTTGAGGTAACAGCAACTGCGGTTAAGGAGAGGATGATGGTAATGGTTAGTGATATCCAGTTCAAAGCTTGATGTAATTGGGCGATGCGTTTGACAGCTTCATCCACATACTGCACGCTATCAACTCCCTCTAACTTTGCAAGTTGCGTTGCTAAGGTTGGTACAGCAGAAGAGTTTCGCGCTTTCACTTTCAATTCATCTACCAAAGGATTATGACCTAGTTGCTGGGTGGCTTCCTCAATATCAGAAATTCCCAGTTCCTGAACTAACTTTGTCCAAGCTTGCTCTTTGGTAATTGTTTTGAGATCTTCTACCTCTGGCATTTTTGCCACAAGTGGCGAAATCACTTCCGCCCTCGCATCTGGTTGGAGATAAACTGAGACTTCCAACTGACTACCAAATTGGTTGAGCAGTTTTTCTAATTGCCAGGAAGTTTGCAAACTCATGCCAAATAAGAATAGTAAGACAGCGACAGTACTCACAGCCGCCCAGTTCATCCATCCGCCGCGTTGCAAACCCAAGAAAGTTTCTTTGAGCAGATAGTCAAGTTTAGTGAACAACTTTACCACTTTACACCCCGATGTTTTTGTAGGAAATAACAGTACCTTTTATACTCGCGGCGGGTGGTAAATAGCCAGAGCACTTGAGGATACCATGACCTCTAAGTAGTCGGTTTTACCTAGTCCAGCTAGGGCGCTGGAATTGTTAAGATTAAAGAACTGACACGATATAAGACCTAGCCCATATAAGTGAGTTACAGGATCATGCCTATAGAAATCGCTGTTGAGAAGAAAAAGTTACAAAATCCGCCATTGGAACTTCATTACTTGGGCGATCGCGTCCTCCGTCAAGGGGCTAAACGCGTGCCTAAAGTAGACGAAGAAATTCGCCAAGTGGTACGTGAAATGCTGCAAACTATGTACAGCAAGGATGGCATTGGTTTGGCTGCACCCCAAGTGGGAATTCACAAACAACTCATTGTCATTGACTGCGAACCAGATAACCCAGCTAACCCACCACTGGTGTTGATTAACCCCACTGTAAAACAGGTGAGCCGTGAGATCTGCGTGGCGCAAGAAGGATGTTTGAGTATTCCAGGGGTTTACTTGGATGTGAAGCGCCCGCAAGTTGTAGAAATCTCTTACAAAGACGAGTATGGGCGTCCCCGGACTTTAAAGGCTGGAGATTTGCTCGGACGCTGCATTCAGCACGAGATGGATCACCTCAATGGTGTGGTATTTGTAGATCGCGTAGATAACTCTTTGGCTTTGGCACAAGAGCTATCTAAGCACGGCTTTTCACATCAGGCTGTCAAACCAGTAGCATAGGGTGATCACAGTAGTGAATACAGTTACTCCAAAAAGTGGTTTATTTCTGGCTTGTTCTTGTATTACAGCAATAGCGGCGGTAGGTTCCATTTTTGAACTCAGTTCTGGACAACCGGATTTGGGTACTCAAACAACTGCAATTATCCTGGGACTCAGCATTCCACTGACAGGATTATTTTTTGTTGCTGCAGTGAGGGATGCTAAAGCTAATATTAAATAAGCATCAGGTGTAGAGAAAGGAAAAGGAAAAAGGAAAAAGGAAAAGTAAATCCTTTGACCTTTTGCCTTTTGCCTTTTACTTACAGTGTGAGGTATGAGTATCAATCAAGATGGTTCAACCACTGGTAATAAGATTTGCGATTGACTCTCACCTGTGCAACTCACCGTCAAAGTGATAATCTCAGCATCCATACTCAACTCTGAACTATTGCCAGGATTCATCGCATAAGCTGGGAAACACGCCGCACTCAAACTTAGTCGCAAGGCATTACCTTTGGCAATTCTTGCACAAGTCGCCTGTAATTGAATTGTTCTTTTGAGGGAATGAGTTCCGTCTTGGCAACGAAGATAACCTTGAGCCAAATTGTACGCTCTCCCATCAGGATACACATCTGACAGAACTGCACACAAATCATAACTGGCTTTGTCAGACTTACACCAGACTTCAACGACAATATCACCTGCCAAATACAGGTCTGTCTCTAGCGGTTCAGTGGTATAAGTCAAGACATCTGAACGGCAATCAATATGCGTTCTCTCAAAACAACCAGCAGGAATCGCAGCATGACCACCCAATGATGGAACTGGTCGCCAAGGGTCGTGAACCAATACGTCATCAGTGCAATCAGGACAAGTTGTGGTGAGAATGCCTTCGCCTTCCCTGATGCTGGCGAGTCCAGTGGTTGACAAAAAATATGATCGCTGGTTTGATATAGATAAATTAGGAAAAGCTTGCCAAAAATTACTCCCCATCTCAAATAACCAAACTGGCAACTCATTCAGTAATCCTGTATCCATACCTTTGAGGAATTGGTCAAACCAGCATAATTGCATCCTGTCTACAGGGCTTCCCGCGTTGACACCAAAGTCAACCGCACCGACTTTGCGATTCCAAGGCAAATGCGCCCAAGGTCCGACTAACAGTTGTTGTCGGTATGCACTTCTTGCTGCCATATCTTTATATAAATTTAAAGTGCCACGCAGGTACGTATCAAACCATCCTCCAATATGGAACATGGGCAAATCAACATTTTTGAGGTATGTTTTGGGAGAAAGTTTTTCCCAATATTCATCGGGTTGAGAATGCGCCAACCACTCGTGATAAAAAGAGTCTGGGGCAAAATTCTTCAAGATTTCTGGATGAGTGGGAATTGGGTCATGTAAAGGCAAATTGCGCGAAGCGGCAAACAGCGCTTGATAAGCCTTTTTATCTTTTTTTAAACGGGCGGTTTCTGTAGCTAATTGAATTGCCCAAGCAAGATTGCTTTGTAAGCAAAATGCGCCTCCTTCATAAGCCCAATCTGCATATAAATCATAGGCAATCATAGCAGGGCAAATTGTTTTTAGGGCGCTTGGTTTAGCAGCAGCAGCATATAGTTGAGTCATTCCCTGGTAGGAAAAGCCATACATCCCTACTGCGCCAGTACTACCAGGTAAATTTGCAGCCCATTTTACCGTATCTTCACCATCTTCAATTTCGTGGGCAAAGAGTTTGAATTTTCCTTGTGATGTACCGCGTCCCCGGACATCTTGAATAACCACGATGTAGCCGTGGGCAGCGTACCAGCTAGGATGGGCGTAGACGACAGTAGATGCGATCGCTCTACCATAGGGTTGTCGCATTAATAATACAGGAAATTCTCCAACACCATCAGGGTGGTAGATGTCTGCATCCAAGCGCACGCCATCACGAGTCAGCATCGATGCGGTTTGTTTGGGATGGACTTTGAGCATGACTTAAGATGGAGGAATTAAGAATTGAACCACAGATGGACACAGATGATATTGATAGACTTACGCAGAAAATTCTTGGATGTGTATATGGATTTTTAGCATGGTTATGATGGAGGAATTAATTAAACCACAGATGGACACAGATGGACACAGATGATATTGATAGACTTACGCAGAAGATTCTTGGATGTGCGTATAAGGTGAGTAATGTTTTGGGTGCTGGATTTTTGGAAAAGGTGTATGAAAATGCATTTGCTTATGAGTTGCGAAAAGCTGGTTTACGGGTAAAGCAGCAGTACAGGATAGAAGTACTATATGATGGCGTTATAGTTGGAGAATATTTTGCCGATTTGCTAGTAGAGGATTGTGTACTGGTAGAACTTAAAGCAGTGAAGACTTTAGAGTCAATCCACTTTGCCCAGTGTCTAAGCTACTTAAAAGCTACTCGACTCAAACTTTGTTTACTTATGAATTTTGGTAATCCTAAAGTTGAAGTTAAGCGGATTATACAATAAATAAAAACACAGATACACCCAGATACACAAAGATAAGAAAAACATCTGTGTCCATCTGTGTCCATCTGTGGTTTTTAATCTTTTCAATACGGCATTAACCTATCCACTCTCCCCAACACCGCCATATCTTCCTCATCCAACTCCACTGGTATACCACTACGAATTAATTCCGAAAAATCTTCATTAGGAACCATAAAAGTCAGCGTATATAACCGACTAGAACCACTATTTTTAATCAAATGAGTGCCAGTGGGAGGAACTAACAAACTATCTCCTGCTTTAATTGGGACACTTTTCCCGTCACAAATTGCTATTCCTTCTCCTTTAAGGACAAAAAACATTTCTACCGCCCACTGATGACGATTAGGCGGTGTTTTGCCACCAACATCAAAAATTTCTACGCAACACGTCAAAGAAGTATTAGCACTTGCCGTATCGAAGATAATCGCCAAGCGATTTGTGTCATGGGGACTAATGCGATATGCTTGATAATCTTTGGGAGATTTGATAACGGGAATGACACAACGACTAGCCTGCATTTATTTATCCTCCTTGATTGTTCAGGGTTTAATAGTTAGAACTTATGAGAACTTATGCACTATTTAGATGTAGCCACATATAATTTGACGAACTCTCATAAATGCCTATCAACTTGTATGAAGCCGTTAGTTTAACTTTAGGTTGCAATCATTAAGAATTATGAAATTTTTCGAGACAAGAAAGTTATAAGTTTTTACTCATGACTCATAACTTCGCTCGAAGAGCCATTAATCGCTGTTACAATCGCTTGCGAGTCAGTGACAAAACCAAAGCACTGCTTGACGTTGTAGAGTGTAGCCAGCCAACAATAGTCAGGAGAAGTTGTGGCGGTACAGTCTTTGACTAACAAGCAGTCATATCCTAAGAAGTTGGCATCTTGCAAGGAAGCCATTACACATTGGTCAGCATTGACACCTGCAAAAAATAGTGTCGTCCTTCCTAGGTTCCGCAGGATACTATCTAAGGGGGTATCCCAGAACCCACTCATGCGGTATTTATCCACGCGAATATCTTGGGGTAATTGTTGGAGTTCATCTACCACCGCCGCAGCCCAACTACCCGCCATAAGTACTTTAGCACCGTTACTGGGCAGTGGATCGCCCAATCCCACGCCTTCACCTGTGGGGTTGTAGACGTGAAGCACACTAGCACTAATATTGAGTAAGTCGGGACGGTTTCCCCAATTCACCCAGATGACGGGGACGCGCTTCTGGCGAAGTGCAGGTAATAAGTTTTGTAAAGGTTCTATGGGTTTACGCGCTGGCGTCACATCCACACCGATATGTGCCAACCAGCCATCGGGATGGCAAAAGTCGTTTTGCATATCAATGACGAGAATGGCAGCTTTTGCCAAATCGAGGCGCAGGGTTTTGGTTTCTGTTGATAAGATAACGGGTTGTGGGGTCTGGGGAGGACGAGTGATATCTGCAAACGTATGGTTGACTGCCCATGCGTTTGGTGCAATTCCTAAATTCCGAAGAGGCATATTCATACATTCCAATACCCAACACCATTCTTTATTTTGTAGCTTGAAAATCTCCTAAACGTTTCATTACTTAATCAAGGTTTAAATCGTGAACTTTACTATCCGAAATGTTTTGATTGCGACTGTTGATGATTATGCAACCGTGGATGTGCAGATTGTAGACGGCGCGATCGCCGCTATTGCACCCAGTTTGGAGGTGATCGGTACGGCAATTAACGGTGAAAATAAACTCCTTTTGCCAGGATTTTTCAACGCCCACACCCACTCCTCGGAAATGTGGCAACGGGGGGCTATTCCACCTTTTCCTTTAGAATTATGGCTGGCGGAACTCTACGACTTTGTTCCTCTTGATACAGAAAAAGTTTACCTGAGTGCTTTGGGAACGGCAGTAGAAACCCTGCTTTCCGGTGGTACAAGTGTAGTGGATCATCTGGTGCTAATTCCAGGGCAAGAGTTAGAAACAATTGCTACTGCTGTTCGCGCCTACAAAGAAGTTGGCATTCGCGCCTTTGTCTCTCCCCTCATTCAAGATGAATCCCTCACCGCTGGTATTCCATCAGGAGAAACCGAGCAAAATCACGAGCCTTATTTTCGCTCAACACAAGCTACACTGGATCTGATCGAAGAAGCAGCCAGACAGTTTCATCGCCCGGATGAGGGTATGAGTATTTTAGTTGCGCCCACGGGAATACAGTTGTGTTCTGATGCTTTGTTTGAGGGGTGTAGTGAGTTAAGCAATAAGTACAATCTTTGCCGTCACTCCCACTTACTGGAAACCAAAGCGCAAGAAAAATTAGCGCAAGAAAAATACGGTTGTAGCGCGGTTGAACATCTGAAGCATATTGGTTATTTGAGCGATCGCACTACCCTTGCCCATTGCGTCCACTTAAGCGACACCGACATTGCCATCCTTGCTGAAACCAAATCCACAGTTGTCCATAATCCCTTAAGTAACTTGCGTTTGGGCAGTGGCATTGCCCCGATTTTAAAATATCGTCAAGCTGGAGTCAACGTCACTTTTGGTTGTGATGGCGCATCGAGCAATGATTCGCAAGACTTACTAGAAGCCATCAAAATTGGTTCTATGCTGCATAACGTCACAGATTTAGATTATCAGCACTGGATTACACCTCGTCAAGCGGTAGAAATGGCATCTTTGGGAGGTGCAAAGGGACTGAACATGGCTGAAGAACTCGGTTCTCTCAACGTTGGCAAAAAAGCTGATTTAGTTATGTATGATCTCACCAGCTTATCACTGCTACCACGTACAGACCCCATCGGTTTATTAGTTCTCGGTCGTCCCACCAATGTTGTAGAAAGTGTATGGGTAAATGGCAAGCAAATTGTTGCTGATGGTAAAGTGACCAATATCAACGTGGATGAGTTGCGGCAACAATTATTTAACCACAGTCAGTGGCATACAAAGCGCAAGTCTGAGTCTGTTGCTCAAATAGAAGCACATTATCGTGCAGTGATGGGTTTATCATAGGGACTTACCTCACGCAAAAATTAGCAACAGATGTTGTAGCTGATGTATGATTTATCTGACTGTCCCATAGATGACTCATTCGTTAAATCATCTGTTGCTAAATTCGTTACTAATGAGCGTGAAATGATCCCTTTCAGCTCCCATCCAACGTTTTTGTATCACCGCGTTTGCGAAATAAACTTGTCATACTTAGACCAGTAATTAATAGTCCTATTGATCCCAAACCATTTAAAAGGGGATAAATTTCTCCTAGATGCAAGATTTCTAGGGTGTGGAGTCGGAGGAAAAATTCGCCTAACTTGTCTTGGTGCAACAATTCATCTGCAATGGTATAGCCCATGCCACTAAGCACGGTGAGAAATAAGGGCAGACATAAAACAATACCAATCTGGCGATGGTATCGTCGAAAACTACGAATCATAAATCCTTAAGGAAAATAACTGTTACCTTGGGAATTTTAATTGAAAAGTTAGATGTAAAAGGTCAAGAACTTGTGAAGAAGCCAAACGTATTTCACAAAGATCATGAAGTGTGGAGTCATTAAGTACGATTAATTTTTCATCCCTTAACTTTATTCTGCTATCTTTGCATAACCCACTCTCCAGTGACGTGGCTGCTTTAACTCATCTCCCTTTCCTTGAGCAATGAGCCAAACAGCAGCCCGAGTCTTGAATAATGCCTTCATTAGGTAATGTCCTGGTTTAGCGGAAACGCCATAAGCAACGGTAGTGCCAGCAAAAGCAAGTTCTCCGCAGAAAGTACCAACGCCTTCTATTGTGACTGTGTACAGCTTATCATTGAGATGTCCACCGGGAATCATGAAAATTGCGTAAACATGATGCTCACCCCGCCAAGGCTCAACTACGACTTTCTGAGGATGTGTGTAATATCTTTCACCTGTTGCTCGAAAAACGTTTGATTGCTGGCAAGTGAGTACATCTGGTAACTTTGAGATGGAACTCCAACTAAGGATAATCACCAAGGTGAGTGTAAATAATAGGTAAGTGATTTTACTTTTATACACTTGTGATATCTAGCACTACATATTCTAAGGTAACGCATTTCTGACTCCCACTCCCACCGAAGCGTTCCCCTGGAAAGTTGCTGATATAAAAGTGTAGATTACCCTGGATTAATTCGAGCAAGTTACAGCACCTTGCAAGTAAATGAAGTACAACGCTGTCGTCTAAAAGCCAGACAGAAAGCCCTTTTTACTTCTGAGTTCTGAGTTCTGAGTTCTGAATTCTGCTGTAACATTAACCTTTGCTTTCCTCTTCTGCGCTTTTACGAAGTTCGATAAATTGCTTACCAGAATCCGTTACTTTCACGTATTCTGAAAGATTACTCCCTTCATATGGAATGTCACGAATTCTACCGACCTCTATATACCCTATATCCTTGAGGTAATAAAGTTCTCTTTCCAGAACATCATTCATTTGATAAGAACCAAAACTACCCGCAGCAAGTTTCTTTAGGTTCTCATACATTGATTTTGACATTGATAACAAAAATAGCTTGTCAGTTCTTGACTTAGTTGTAGCGAGTTTCTTGCCAATTGTATTTATCTTGCTTTCGAGTTTTCCTCTGTCAAAAGTCAATGAAATAACATCATCAAGCTGAGGAATGAGAAACAGGAGGAATGCAAGAGCAATGATTGCTACAAAAAGGAGTGGACTAGGTTGTCGGGAAATTAACAGAATGAGCAACACTGCTTCGATAAAAGCAATACATATAAATGCTGCCCACCATTTTGCTGAATAATCTTGAGTCACAATTTATCTCCTGATAAATCTCTCTAGTGATGATTTTATTTGAATGAATCTAAATTATAATTGCTCTTCAATAAAGGTTTGTATCCTAATGACATTAGGTCTTAATTGAAAATAAAAATTCGCTTGAAAATAGAATATATATGTTGATCTGCTGACAAAATTATGGGGATGACCTGAGATAACCTTCGTGAAGAACTTAGCCTTCCTCTAGAATTTTTATACCCTTATTTTTGTGACAGCAAAATAGGTGATCATAAATAAAGTTACCAGGTGAAAGTAGGTGTAGGGGTGTATGGGTAATTGCTCGCTGTACTAACACCTTTTTTATCTATCATTAGCTGTATAGCAATTAATTTAAATCTATGGTACGAAATATAGATGGGGTTGTGGATTGGTGACAAGAGGCACATTGAGGTAGAGTGACCTTGAGCAAGTTTGTTAATCAACTCGCTATGAATCGTTTATAGTACCTGCTTTCGGAAAGGGCGTAGAATGCGCGATCCACAAATTAAAATTGATCCGGGAACTCTCGTTTTTATTGCGTCTGTTCTTCTGCTATTGCCCCTTCTGCTTGCAGGTTTTTTCTTGCAATAAGTTTTAAGGATTAAAATAATTATTATGACTGCAACAGCACCATCTGCCAACCTACCTGTCTTGGAAGAATTAAAGTCAGGATTGCCAAATATTTGCGGTTGGGAAGCAGAAATTCGTTCAGTTGTTCAACAGGATAACCCCGTATTTCTCAACAGCACAAATCGACCCTTAGAAGATATCACAGCTGGGTTTGCTTGCGCCCTCCATATGCATCAACCCACCATTCCTGCGGGTGCTCATGGGGAACTTATTAGCAACCTTCAGTATATGTTTGAACATCCCCATCAAGGAGATAACCATAACGCAGAACCATTTGCCTGGTGCTATAGCCGCATGGGAGATTTCATTCCCCAACTTGTGAGCGAAGGTTGCAATCCTCGGATTATGCTTGACTATTCGGGCAATTTGTTGTGGGGATTGCAACAGATGGGACGAGAGGATATCCTGAACAATCTTAAACGCATCACCTGTGATCCCCAATATCAGCCCTACGTTGAATGGTTGGGAACAATGTGGAGTCATGCAGTTATTCCTTCCACACCAATTCCTGATATTAAACTCCATATTCAAGCATGGCAACATTATTTTGCAGCCATTTTTGGCTATGATGCCCTCAAGCGAGTCAAGGGCTTTTCTCCTCCAGAAATGCACTTGCCCAATCACCCAGATACGCTGTTTGAATATATTAAAGCTTTGAAAGAATGCGGCTATCGTTGGCTGATGGTGCAAGAACATTCGGTAGAACGTCTGGATGGTTCTGGACTACATCATGACGATAAATATATCCCAAATCGTTTGGTTGCTCGCAATTCTCAGGGTGAAACTATCAGCATCACAGCATTAATTAAAACCCAAGGTTCTGATACAAAATTAGTGGCTCAGATGCAGCCTTATTTTGAGGCAAAAGGAAGGGGTAAGCAGCAGCTTGGAAATGTAACTGTCCCCTCTTTAGTCACCCAAATTGCTGATGGGGAAAATGGTGGTGTAATGATGAATGAATATCCCCGCGATTTGTTGAGGGTGTATCATGAAATCCGCGACTCAGGGGGTAATCATTCAGGAACAGTTGCACTCAACGGTACTGAGTATTTGGAAATGATTGAAAGTGCAGGTGCTCATCCTGACGATTATCCGACCTGTCAAGCTGTACAGCAACACAAAATTTGGCAGCGAGTAGATCCAGAAAATGCCACATCAGAAGCAGTAGAAAAGGCAATAGGAGAATTAAAAGAAACAGACCATCAATTCCACATGGATGGTGCTTCTTGGACAAATAATTTAAGTTGGGTTCAAGGGTACGAAAATGTATTAGATCCGATGAAGAAACTCAGCGTGTTGTTTCACGAAAAGTATGACACTTTAGTGCAGCAAGACCCTACAGTGACACAGAGTTCTGAGTATCAAGAAGCATTGCTGTACAACTTGTTATTGCAAACAAGTTGTTTCCGATATTGGGGACAAGGAATGTGGACAGATTTTGCTCGTGAACTTTATCGGCGAGGCGAAGCGCTACTGTAACTAGGGGTGCAGGGGAATAGGGGTATAGGGGTGTAGGGGACTCCACCCTATTTGGATGGAGTTTTAAACTTGGACGTTGTATTTTTAAGCCCTGAGTCCTTACGGACACGCTGCGCTTACGGGCACGCACTCGTGTTCGCACCGTTCATTCAAAATTAAATATAAAATAAATATAAAACCTTGGTAGGTGCGCTATCACGCACCCTACATATAAGGAGTGGCGATTGGGCAAAGCCCAGCGCCCTAAAGCGCGATCGCCTTTCTCTTTTTGGGAACACTGTATCTAGATATCCCAAAGGAGTATGACAAATGGCAGACAATCGGATCAGTGCTAGTTTTTCCCAAAGCGATCGCCAAGCCGTCATGCAGGCTATTGCTACCATTCGTGAAAAGTTACCGTTTTTGGTAGGGTTGACAATTGAGGAGCGTAAATCCTTACCTAAGTTAGGCGACAAGAGTCGGGCGTTTGTGACTAGGGCGTTAGAAGTGGGGACGCAGAATCCAGACTTTCTACCTCGGTCGTTTGATTTGTATGATATGCGCCGGGATGTGGAATTATTTGAAGCGTTGTACCCGGTTTTGCTGTCGTTGACTCAACTGCAAGAACTAGTGGATGATACTGTTATGGCAGCTGGTAGTCAAGCCTATGCGGCGGGGTTGATAGTTTACAACTACGCAAAAGCAAGCGGAAAAGGGACAGGTTTAGATGCAGTAGTGGATGAAATGGGACGCAGGTTTGCCCGTAAATCTCGCAAAGCGCAGCCTCAAAAGTCGGAAGTGTAGAAAATTTCTCGGTAATTCTACGTTAAAAATTGAAATTTTGAGCTTTGAGCTTGGATGTTTGAGTGTGGAACTCGGCATTCCGAGTTCAAAGCTTTAATTTTGGAGTTTCAGAGGTCGAAGTTCCGAGTTCAGAGGTCGAAGTTCCGAGTTCAGAGGTCGGAGTTCCGAGTTCAGAGGTCGGAGTTCCGAGTTCAGAGGTCGAAGTTCCGAGTTCAGAGGTCGAAGTTCCGAGTTCAGAGGTCGAAGTGTTGTTTTGAGAGCGATCGCATTGCAATTAATATCATGTCCGGTTGAATAATTGTGTGAAAGTTTGTAGTAAGGACTTAAGTCCTTACTACACAAAAGTTTTATGATAAGCAATTTACCGGACATACAGCACCTTGCAAGTAAATGAAGTACAACGCTGTCGTCTAAAAGCCAGACAGAAAGCCCTTTTTACTTCTGAGTTCTGAGTTCTGAGTTCTGAATTCTGCTGTATAACACATCGCCTTTTACAGCGGTTTTCAAATCAATGAACCACATCTGCACTCATTTCAATCCCTGTAGAGACGCGCCATGGCGCGTCTCTACAATGTGGTCTATTTACCCGAAAATTGCTGTAAGGCGCACGCACTCGCGTTCAGACTGGAAGTCTAGGGCTATACAAACCAAGTCTGCCTGCGCGGACTTATGTTAGCCTTAGGAAAAGCGATGTGAAACGTTGTTTTCATAAATAAAACAAGTATTTCTACCAGCGTAAATAATACAACGGCTATGAGCAGCACACCAGGAATTCGCGTCACTCAGCCCGATAAATTAAAAAGGAAACCTGAGATTAAGCAGCGAGAACTTTGGACAGCATTAGCCAAAACAATAGCAAATCTTGCGACTGTTAATTTAAGCAACGTACCAGAAAATCTTGTAGACATTGGAGCATCACTGGGGCTAAAACATAAACCAGAAGAACTTGCTTGGTTGCTAATTCTCCATTCTCTCAAGCAAGCAATAGAGAGCTTGGTGAAAGACTATCGACAGATAGATACGCAAGTAACCGACAATATCATTGTGGCGCTTTCTGAATATTGCTTAACTATATTTCTAATAGGTAAAGAACTGACTATTTATCCTGGCTTTTTTGACGCTCCTATAGAATCGCTTATTATTAAATCAAAAGAAACTCCTGTTGCTCCAGATAAAGAAACTTATTTTATTGAAGCAGTCAAAACTCCTTTTGCCGAATGGTTAGAAAGTTTTGGTCTTAATAAAGCACAGGTAAAAGTCATCAGTGATAGGCTTCCCACTCAGTTTGTTTATGCCTTACATCAAGAGTGGAATAATAATAGTAATAAATATATTAATTTACAAGAAAAACTCAATAGTCCTTTTAGTCAAGCTGCTGAACGAGAAGGAAAAAAGGAACAAGCATGGCGGTTGTATTCAGCATGGCTGCAAAACCAAGTCAATCAACGAATTTTTGATGAAGTTTTTACCCTGAGAGATGTTTATGTTCCCTTACGTGCATACTATGAACGTGAGATTAAGGAGCAAAATGATGATGAGGTTGAGCGCCAGATAACAAAAGATAAACGATATGAGCAAATCGTTGTTGAGCTAGAAAGTGAATTGGCAGCTTGGTTAAATAAGGCTGATCCTAATGATGCTATCCGTGTTATTAGTGGAGGACCAGGAAGTGGTAAATCTTCTTTTACTAAATGGTTTGCATCTGAGCTAGTAAAAGAAAAGAGAAAACACAATATTCAAGTCTTATTTATTCCTTTACATCTTTTTAATTTAAAGGCTGATTTGGTAGAAGGACTCAGCAATTTTATTGAATCTACACATCGTATTCCTTTACCTCAAAATCCCTTAAAACGAGATAATTCTGTATCACGCTTATTGATGATTTTTGATGGATTAGATGAGTTATCAATGCGGGGCAAAATTGACAAAGACATTGCCCAAGAATTTGTTAGTGTTGTGCAGAGACAAGTAGAGAAGTTTAATGACTCTGACAATTGCAACTTGCAAGTCTTAGTCAGTGGTCGTGAATTGGTAGTGCAGCAGGCTCATAGCAGTGTGTTGCGTCAAAGCCATCAAATTCTACATATTCTGCCTTATTTTGTCACAGAAAACCACAGAAAGAATTACATTGATAAGCAAGGGTTGTTAAAACAAGACCAGCGGAACCTTTGGTGGCAGAAATATGGTAAAGCTATAGGTAAAAATTTTGATAAATTACCATCAGACTTAGAGTTAGAAGATTTTACAGAAATTACTTCCCAACCTTTGCAAAGCTACCTAGTGGCATCTGTTTTTGTGGAAGGTAAATTGGAATCTGAGCAAAGCAGCAATTTAAGTTATATCTATGGGCAGTTATTAGAAGGAGTTTATCAACGAGGCTGGGAGAAGAACACACAACACGCGGCTGTTGAGGAACATGATATTGAAAAACTGGAAGATTTTGCCCGCATTCTTGAAGAAATCGCTATAGCTTGCTGGCATGGGGATGGAAGAACAACAACAGTTAAAAAGATTGAAGAAAAATGCGCTAACAATCGGCATCTAAAACAACTCTTTGAAGTATATAAGCAAGTTGCAGAAAAAGGGGTAACTCGTCTTTTGACTGCCTTTTATTTCCGTAAAGGTGAAGTTAAAGATGATGAAAATACTTTTGAATTTACTCACAAGAGTTTTGGTGAATATTTGACTGCAAGACGCATTGTGCGGGGAGTCAAAACAATTTACGAAAATTTGGAAGACCGCAAAAATGACTCTGATAAAGGATGGGATGAAAAAGAGGCTCTAAAAGCGTGGGCTAAACTTTGCGGTTCAACTGCTATGGATGAGTACATTTTTAAGTTTGTTCTGGGTGAAATGCAGTTGAAGGATAAAGGTGAAGTTGGCAAATGGCAGAAGATACTATGCCATCTCATTAGTTTTATGCTGCGTGATGGTATGCCCATGGAAGAATTAAAGTTAAAGGATTTTAAAGAAGAAACCCGACAAGCACGTAATGCCGAAGAAGCGTTGTTAGCTGTTTTGAATGCTTGCGCCAGAGTCACAAAAGAAATTTCTCAGATTAAATGGCATGATTCAATCATAAAAACTCCAGGAGAAGAAAAGACAGAATATTTTAAAGATTTTGGTGTTTGGATTTCGCGACTGTATGGGCAGAGAGTTAATTATAATGATCAAGTATTTTGCTTAAGACGGTTGAGTTTTTTAAATTTGCAAAACTGCATTCTCATCCGCAAAGATTTTTACGAGGCGGACCTTAGAGAGGCGGACCTTAGTGGGGCGGACCTTAGTCGGGCGTACCTTAGTGGGGCGTACCTTAGTCGGGCGAACCTTAGTGGGGCGAACCTTAGTCGGGCGGACCTTAGTGAGGCGGACCTTAGTCGGGCGGTCCTTAGAGGGGCGGTCCTTAGAGGGGCGGACCTTAGTGGGGCGGACCTTAGTCGGGCGGACCTTAGTGAGGCGGTCCTTAGTCGGGCGGACCTTAGAGAGGCGGACCTTAGATGGACTAAGCGTGAAGGGGCAAACTTTGCAGGAACAATCCTTGAGGGCAAAGACTTAGCATACTTAGATGAAGATTCTGATGAATCCTAGAACACCAATTCAGAATTCAGACTTGAAATTCAGACTTGAACAGGACTTACGCACAGGTAACGAAAAATCGTTCGCGTAGCATGCGCTTAACGTATACCATAGAGAACGCAGAAGACACGGAGTTTAGTAAAGGCAGTCTAATTTTTGGAAGCCTAAATTGCTGGACGTACAACCCGAATCAACTGACCTTGTAGGGATTCCTGAGATGCGATCGCTCGTTATACAGACGTGCCATTGGCTAGGCTACAACTTCATTATTAGCACGAATTGCGGCGGCAATTTCTTCTGGATAAGCATCAGCATAAGCCCAAGCATTGACGAGATCTGCTGCGGTGATGTAAGGATAGTCCTGCAATAGTTGAGCTTCATGAATACCAAGTTGTCGTGCTTCAACTAAAAGCCAAATAGCAATTCGGGTTCCCGCAATACAAGCTTCCCCACCACACACACCAGGAGTTTTGGTAATTCCCCTTCCACCAGTGCTAAGGTTTTTGGTTAGACTTTGAATAATCTCTGCTTTGTCAGCCAGCGATAGGTTGACAAGTTGATGTTCGATTTCTTGACGAGTCATGGCGATCGCAGATGATTGGCAGTTGTCTGTATTTTAGCAATTTGGGTATGGGTGATAACTTTGTTAAGCTACGAAGATCGCACTCTAAAAATATGTCACGATGCTGATAATATCAGGTATAAGCAAACTAGGTTAGGTTTCCTGTGGCTGCACCTATAGAAATTCGTAAAAGAGCGGTATTGCACGCCCAAGCTTGATAATTGAAACACCAATACCATATTACCAACCTCATTCATGACCTCCGAACGCGAAAGGGTCGATAATGATTCACCGTGGAAAGAAATCTTAGAAGCCTACTTTCCCCAAGCAATGCAATTCTTCTTTCCTCAAACAGCTGCATTAATTAATTGGGAACGTCCCCATGAATTTCTTGATAAGGAATTTCAACAAATAGCCCGCAATGCTGAACAAGGAAGAAGATACGCAGATAAATTAGTCAAAGTTTGGCAAATTCAAGGACAGGAAATTTGGCTGTTAATCCATGTCGAGATTCAGGCGAAACCGGAAGATAACTTTGCTCAAAGAATGTTTTCCTACAACCTACGAATTTTTGACAGATTTGCCAAACCAGCCATTAGTTTAGCAATTTTGTGTGATACAGACCCGGAATGGCGACCAAATCAATACAGTTATAATTATCCTGATACGAGTCTGCATTTTAAATTTGGAACCATCAAACTTCTCGATTATCAAAACCGTTGGACTCAATTAGAGAAGAGCAATAATCCTTTTGCAACGGTTGTGATGGCACATTTGAAAACACAGCAGACGAGTAAAAAACCAGGAGAACGCAAAACTTGGAAATTTAGCTTAATTCGCCGATTGTACGAATTAGGTTTTCCAGAAAAAGATATTCGTAACCTTTACCGCTTCGTGGATTGGGTTATGATTTTACCAAAAGCATTAGAAGCAGAGTTTTGGCAAGATTTTAAGGAGTTTGAGCAGGAGCGTACTATGGGTTACATTACCACAGGTGAGCGCATAGGCTACGAGCGTGGGAAACAAGAAGGGGGACAGATTATCATTCTACGACTACTACAAAGACGAGTAGGAGAGCTATCTCAAGAGGTGAAAAAGCAAGTACAGGCTCTTTCACAGGAAGATTTAGAAGCACTTGGCGAAGCGTTACTAGATTTTACAGCAATGGGTGACTTGCTCAATTGGTTACAAGCACATCCTAATGAAGCTGAAAATTAGCGCTCTTCGCCGCTTAACGAGGCGATAAGCGGAGCTTAAGCCTTCGGCGATCGGATTGTTTTGGCAAGATTTTAAGGAGTTTGAGCAGGAGCGTACTATGGGTTACATTACCACAGGTGAGCGCATTGGCTACGAGCGTGGAAAACAAGAAGGGGGACAGACTATCATTGTACGGCAACTACAAAGACGAGTAGGAGAGCTATCTCAAGAGGTGAAAAAGCAAGTACAGGCTCTTTCACAGGAAGATTTAGAAGCACTTGGCGAAGCGTTACTAGATTTTACAGCAATGAGTGATTTGCTCAATTGGTTACAAGCACATCTCAATGAAACTGAAAATTAGCGTTCTTCGCCGCTTAAGGTTCAAAGTAGCGTCTCGTTAGCGCAGCCTCTCGTAGAGAAGAGAAGCGATGGGCTGCGCCCCAACCTAGGCGATGCTCCTTTAGGAGCCGCCCAAGGGGCGATGGCGCAAAGCGCCCGCCTTACGGCGATCGCGTCGAGATATACCGCGTCAACAAAAACTGCTATATTGCACGCCCAAGCTTGATAATTGAAACACCAGTTCAAAAACTCAAGTGAATCACAAAGACACAGAGAGCACAAAGAGACTCTGTGTTATCTATGCCTCTGCGGTTCATTTTATCTTAGTCTTCCCAGGGTAGTAATATATAACGCTGCTTCATCTGCAGGAATCCCGAGAACTTCATTGACTTGGTCATCAAAGAAGCCGCCGATACCACTAACACCTAAGTTCAGGCGAATCGCAGCTAGATTTAGCTTTTGTCCCAAATGACCGGCATCCATGTGTAGATAACGGTAAACGCGATCGCCGTACTGAGCTACGGCTGATTTTAAATCTGCGGTATGGAAAACGACTGCTGCTGCATCTCGTCCTAACTCTTGTCCTAAACAGAGGAAGTGTAACTCTCTACGGAAGTTTTTAAAACGAATTTGTCGCAATTCTTGTGCTTTGGGTGCGTAATAGTAACAGCCTGCCTCAAGACCTGTTACCCCGGAAACAGCAATAAATGTTTCTATTAAATTTAGGTCAAAGTAATCGGTTGAATTATCAAAACCTTGGTCAACGTAATTTTGAGGTTGATAAGTAAAATCGAGTAAAGCTTTTAGTTCATCAAAGGTTAAATCATCACCACTGTAGGCACGGGTAGAACGCCGCTTGAGAATGGTCACTTCTAATCCTTCTAGTTTTTCTGCCCAGTCTATGGGCTGGGTAGCAGTAGGGATTTTTTCACAGAAAGGAAAATTATATTTATCTTCTAAAGATTTTTCTTGTTTCACCTCAGGCAAATTGAGCTTACCTGTTGTCCCTGATTGAATCTCGGTGCAGTGATGAAAATACGTGAGTAGTTCACCATCGGGAATTTGAGGATAGTTAGTTTCCTTAGCAGAGGGTAAGGTTGTTCGTCCTGTGGGTAAGTTTTGCTTAATATCCAGCAAGTCTGCTAGGGGAAGAACTGCGATCGCACCTTCTTGTTGTACATCAATGTACAGGAGTTCGTTCACCGCCTCATCAACAAAGCCACCAATCAGGTGAGGGCGATAGTTACTCACAGCGCTAGCTAACTCAATGTTACCCAACAGGTGTCCCGCATCCAAAAAAACTCGTCGGTAAGCTCTATCTTCATATCGCCATGCAGAACGATAGAAAACGGCAGTGATGATAATTGCTAGCTGGGTACTTTCCAAAGCAGGATGCCAGAAACAAGCTTCTTGCAGCTTCTGCCAAACATCACTTTCCCAATAGTGCATTAGGGAATGAGTTCGACACTGGTAGTTGTACAGCCCTGGTGGTAGTAACGGCGTGCCACGGGAAACTACATACATCTCCGCAGGGTACAAACCACCCGCACTCGGTGCAGCTCTAAGATATACTGCACTTCCCATGGAAGGCATTTTTGCTGTCAGTCCATAGCTGCAAAACAGCAGCCGCGACAACCTTTGCCACCATAGAGCTTCTGGGTTATTGGCAAATGCTTCTGACTCTTCTTGGATGTATGGTTTGAGGTCATAAGCAGAGCCAATTTTGTACTCTTTAAAAGGCACAGGCTGCTTAGACCAATCTAACTCCTTATTCTTGGAGGCGAGGAGTTGCGGGTCGTACTTAGTACGTTCGTGGTAGTGTTGAGCAATCGATTGGCGTAGTTCTGGCATAAGAGTTTATATACGCTTCTGCTACCTATCTTGGCATTCTGGAGGATCATCATTTAGTCTTAATTAGTACAAATAATGAGCAAACAGAGGATGTAATAAGGGTATAAGCGGATAAGGGAGAGAGATTTTGTCATTTCTCATTTATGCTTTTTCATCCATAGATCCGAATACTGGTCCCAACGCCAGCTCTAGTAGAGACGCAAATAAAAAATGACTGAACTCTGTTGTAAAGAGGAATTCAGTCATCTCATTATTAAATTTTATCTCCCCTTAGAATCTCCAAGTACTGTTAATAGGAGTCAATTACCTTAGCATAGTCTCCTTACTCTCTTTGTCTTGTTTCATCAATGACATGGCTTTGGGTGAGTAATCGAGTTCTGCTCCTCTTCTGTTATTAGCAGCAAAATACTTTTTTTTGTCATTTTTATGTTGTTCGCCCAGAAAATAGGTTAACGTTGCAATCACCAAGCCAACAGCAACTCCAAAAGCCAAGATGTCTGTTCCTCCTTCCCACTTCACTGCCTGTCCAAGGAACACAACGCCCAATATCACTACTACGACGCTGGCAAGTTTAGCTTTGAGGTCATCGATGCTACGAATCTCTAGCCAGGCTGGCACCTTGATGCGATTGTCAATAAACAGTTCATAGAGTCCCAATCCTGTGATGTAGAGAACTGTCGCAAGAAGAAACATATCGATGATTTCGATAAACGATAAAACCATTATCTTTTCTTCCTTGCTAGAAACTTGACCTGCCGTTAGAGCATGACTGACCGTAGTGAAAGTCATGAGCGCGCCGTATATTAAGAGTGTAAACCCTGCCACTAACGAACAAAATACAGCGATTATAATGGATAGTTGACAAGCAGTAAAAATTCGCTGAAGGATGTTTCTCAAAAGCATATTCTTTTTGCTCAAATATGTTTGTAACATGGCAGTATAGCAGTTTCAGAATTGGTAAAAATTCTTTACATCCAGTTTTAAGATAACCAACGAATCGAGACAAACTCGGGACAAAATTCACTAATCGAGACAAATTCGCGATAAACTCGGGACAAAGTTGTAAGAATTGCAACGAGTGTTAAGCGTTACCCACATCTCCTCACATCCTTATGAAATAAGCATTTTAGCTTGAGTCCTCAATTCGCGTCTGTTGGCTTTTATTGAGAATGGCAACGGAAGAATTAGGGTTTTAAAATCTAATTTTTAGGGTGATTGCCTTTTGTGAAAAAATGTGGGTAATGACAAGTCCTCAAGTACAGGGTTAGTACGGTGCGATGGCGCGGGAGCGCCCGCCTTACGGCGATGCTCCTTTAGGAGCCGCCCCTTGGGCGTTCGCTCAAAGAAGGTAAATACCCGCATACGTTTAGTTATCATCCAAATTAATAACGCTGGAAACTTGAGCTAGAAACATGGAAACAAAACAGCTAGGGAATACAGGTGTCTGTGTAAGTGCGATTGGTTTAGGGGCTATGCCCATGTCTTTAAGCGATCGCCCCCCAGAGTCGCAGTCAATTGATGTCATCTATCGTGCTTTGGATTTGGGTATCACATTCATTGACACCGCCGACTCCTACTGTAAGGATGAATCCGACAAGCACCACAGCGAGCGACTGATTCACAAAGCTTTGCAAACTTACAATGGCGATGTCAGTCATGTTGTTGTTGCGACAAAGGGCGGCTTGATGCGTCCCAATGGGAACTGGACGCGCAATGGGAACCCGCAGCATTTACGCGAAACCATCCGCATCAGCTTTGAGGCTTTGGGCGGCGAAAAACCGATTGATGTCTGGCAATATCACGCCCCCGATCCTGACTACACCATTGAAGAATCCCTCGCACCAGCCAAAGAAGCAGTCGAGGAGGGTTTGATTCGTTTTGTAGGAGTTTCCAACTTTTCCGTGGAACAAATCAAGCGGGCGCGAGATGTGGTTGATATTGTCTCGGTGCAAAATCAGTACAACCCTTGGTATCGCCAGCCAGAGTTCGATGGCGTACTGGAGTATTGTGAAAATAACGGTTTGACGTTTCTGCCTTGGAGTCCCTTCGGTGGTAGTCGTCGCCATCAAGGCTTGCAAGATTTTCCAGCAATAGCCAAATTAGCAAAGGAAAAAGGCGTATCCGTTTATTCTATTGTCTTGGCGTGGTTGCGTTCTAAGTCGCCTTGTATCTTGCCTATTCCTGGTGCTAGCAAGATTTCTAGCATTGAAGACACAGTGCATGCTGTCGATGTGAAATTATCTGATGAGGAAGTGCAAGGAATAGATCGCCAAACCTAAAAACATGACCTTGCCTTCAGCAGTCAGCGGATGTTGGGTTGAACTATAGAGCAATCTTATTTAATTTGTGAAGTTTTCGTTAATCCGCCTTGGAATATGGACAATAGCCCACAAAACGTATATTATTTTCACCAATTATTTAGGGCTTGCTATAGTAACCACCCAACAAAAAATAATTGAATGGTTGGATTTGGGTATTTTTACCTCATCTTAATTAAAGGCAAAATGGTAAAATCCCAAAACTATAAAAAACACTGATTAAATCTGTTTTAAATAACAGATTTTTTTATGTTTTGTTTTTTGTGAAATCTAATATAATCTGCTTGACAAGGTTTTTATGCATAAATAATAAGCAAAAAGACTATAAGTAGGTCGGCACAAATAAAGTTAACTCATTCAGCCTGTCATTAGTCATTAGTCATTGGCAAGGGTTGCAGGAGTTTTTACATTTTTTGATGTAGTTCTGTTTATTTTACTTATCTACTTAGTGAAAAATTTAGAAATGAAGCGAATAAAATTCGCTACTACACAAGCAAAGTCCCTTCGGGTGTCTCCTCCGGAGAGGCTGCGCCAACGCAGTCGCCTGCGGAGGGAAACCCTCCTGGCAACTTCTCTCCGCAGCGCTGGACTCACCACTTACGTGGACTTTCTCAAATAACCTGCGAAGGCAGGTTTTGTTTGTATAGCCGCGATTTCTAATCGCCAAGGCTGAATAAATTTTACTTTTCATCTCAAGACCAAATGTAAGTATATTCTTACAAATCAAATAGGATGGCTATACTTAGTATTTTTGAATGATTTGTGAAATTCTCTGTTACTCTTTACTTTGTGTCCTTGGTAGTTCATTAAAAATACCTATTTCACAAATGACTTAGAATTGGTATGTGTAATATGTTTATCAATACTTATGATGAAATGGCTGATAATAAATTGGATTCAAATCAAGGAAAACAGCTACTTTACCTTTTAAAAGGGCGAGAGGAAACATGAATTTCAGTGAAAACTCTCACAAACTTTTCCAAAACACGCTATTAAAAGATTGGGGTTGGCTCATTGCTTTTTTAAGCATTAATATATTTAGCGGCTGGTTGATAAAAGTCTCTTCTGCTTCTGTACCTATAGTCATTTATTTTGCTCTTTTTCCCTTAGCTTCTATTATTTATAGTCTTTGCAAGAAGACTTGGATATTGGTACTCACTTTAGTTATTTCAAGTTCTATTTTAGCTTTTACTTTATGTATTTTACCTTTACCTAATGTTTCACGTATAACGATAATTCTGTATTTGATAAATATTTTATTTTTCGCTTTTTTATTGCTTTATGTAGCAAGCACTCGTGGAATTGTAGTTCCGGCTTTAACAGTAATTTTGATAATCTTGCTGTGGATGATCATCGGTTGGCAATCGATGATCCGTCTAGTTTGGTATTGCAATTTAATAGTGACTCTCAACAAAGCCGGGAGAAGGTTAAGGAAATATTTAAATAGTTTCAATGCTGCTATGCTCGTGATGACTGGAACCGCAGCGTTTGGATTGGCAGTGGGATGGATGCTGGGTAGCTTATAGCAATAAGCAATAGAGTTTTAACAATTGAAGGCTGAGGTCAGGTTTTGCGGTAAGATTATAAACTTGCAATAAATCAGGACGCTTGCTGACTGGAGAAGCTATTATGGCCCGGATGTACTACGACGAAGATGCTAATTTAGACCTTTTAATAGGAAAAACCATCGCTATCATTGGCTATGGTTCCCAAGGTCATGCCCACGCCCTCAATCTCAAAGATAGTGGTTTAAATGTGATTGTCGGGCTATATCCGGGCAGTAAGTCAGTGGCGAAGGCTGAAGCTGCTGGGCTGACTGTGAAAAATGTCGCAGATGCTGCCAAGGCTGCTGACTTGATTATGATTTTGTTGCCAGATGAGGTGCAAAAAACTGTTTACAAAAACGAGATTGAACCCAATCTGGAAGAAGGAAATGTTTTATTATTTGCTCACGGTTTCAATATTCACTTTGGTCAAGTCGTGCCACCTGCTAACGTGGATGTAGTGATGGTCGCACCTAAAGGTCCAGGACACTTGGTTCGACGAACATATGAACAGGGACAAGGTGTACCCGCTCTGTTTGCAGTGTACCAGGATGCAAGCACTCAAGCACGCGATCGCGCAATGGCATATGCTAAAGGTATTGGTGGAAGCCGTGCCGGTATCCTTGAAACGACTTTCCGCGAAGAAACCGAAACCGATTTGTTTGGCGAACAAGCAGTTCTGTGCGGTGGTTTAAGTGCTTTAATCAAAGCTGGTTTTGAAACTTTGGTGGAAGCAGGTTATCAGCCAGAGTTGGCTTATTTTGAATGTCTCCATGAAGTCAAATTGATTGTTGACTTGGTTGTGGAAGGCGGTTTAGCCAAAATGCGCGACAGCATTTCCAACACCGCTGAATATGGCGATTATACCCGTGGACCTCGGATTGTGAACGAGCAAACCAAGGCAGAAATGCGTCAAATTCTCAAAGAAATTCAATCTGGTCAATTTGCACGGGAATTTGTTCTAGAAAACCAAGCTGGTAAACCTGGATTTACCTCCATGCGTCGTCAAGAAGCTGAACACCCCGTTGAGGAAGTGGGCAAAGATTTACGCGCCATGTTCAGTTGGTTGAAGAAGGATTAATTTGATTTGGGATTTTAACCGCAGATGCACGCGGATAAACGCAGATAATTTTCTGTTTTAGATTGTTCCCAGGTATCACCTGGGAATGTCTTTCAATAAGTAACGTCTGGCTGCTTCTTAATGATGTCAGAAAGGCGATCGCCCTTGGGCGGGTGCTCCGCACCATCGCGCCTTGCGCGGCTCCCTGCTGGAGCATCGCCCTTTAGGGCGCTGGGCTTTGCCCAATCGCCACCTTTGCGATGATTTCTATACCAAAAAAAAACGCAAAGGTGCAATTCTTCAACTTTGCACCTTTGCGTGAGGTTATTTATTCACCTAATTAAGCTGTGAACACCTCCGCAGGTAAGCGCCTGAAGGACAACCGCTCATTCTCGATATCCACAAAGATGGTATCGCCGTCATTGAATTCGCCGCGTAAGATAGCTTTGGCAATCTGAGTTTCTAACTCGCGTTGAATTGCTCGCTTCAGCGGACGCGCTCCAAATACAGGGTCATACCCTACTTCTGCCAAAAAGTCAAGAGCAGATTCGGAGAGTTTGAGCGACATCTTGCGATCGCTCAGTCTTTGCCGTAGTCTATTTACTTGCAACTGCACAATCTGCCGCAATTCCTGTTTGTGCAATGCATGGAAGATAATCGTTTCGTCGATACGGTTGAGGAACTCAGGACGGAAGCTATTTCGCATCGCCTCCATCACCCGATGGCGCATTTCGTCATAGCGTGAGTCATCACCCGCCACATCTAAGATGTACTGCGAACCGATGTTGCTGGTCATGATGATCACGGTGTTCTTAAAGTCTACCGTATGACCTTGGGCATCAGTAACTCGACCATCATCAAGAATTTGCAGGAAGATGTTAAAGACATCTGGATGTGCTTTTTCAATCTCGTCGAACAGAAGCACTGCGTAAGGACGACGACGAATCGCTTCAGTCAGTTGTCCGCCTTCATCGTAACCCACGTATCCGGGAGGCGCACCGATAAGTCTGGAAACGGCGTGTTTCTCCATGTACTCGGACATATCAATCCGTACCAGCGCTTCTTCGGTATCGAACATATACGCCGCCAGCGCTTTCGCTAGTTCGGTTTTACCTACACCCGTAGGACCAAGGAAAATAAAGCTAGCTATAGGACGATTCGGATCGGCGAGTCCAGCACGAGAACGCTGAATGGCATCTGCGACAGCTGTCACCGCTTCCTCTTGTCCAATCACGCGGTGGTGTAGTTCATCTTCTAGATGTAGGAGTTTTTCTTTTTCAGATTCTACTAACTTACTGATGGGAATTCCCGTCCACTTAGAAATCACTTCCGCAATGTCGGCTTCAGTGACTTCTTCGCGCAATAAAGATTTTCCACTGCGTTGTGCTTGAGCAAGTTCAGTTTCGACTGCTTCCAAATCACGATGCAAACTGGTTAACTTGCCATATTTTAACTCAGCAGCGCGGTTGAGGTCGTAGTCGCGTTCTGCTTGCTGGATTTCCAAGTTCACACGGTCAATTTCTTCTTTGACAGACTGAATTTTCGTGATAATGTCTTTTTCAGACTGCCATTGGCTATTGAGTGACCTTTGTTCTTCTTTGAGATCCGCAAGTTCTTTTTCTAGTCTTTCTAGCCGTTCTCTAGAAGCTGCATTACTTTCTTTTTGCAGCGACAGCCTTTCCATTTCTAATTGCAGAATCTTGCGGTCGATTTCGTCGAGTTCTTCTGGTTTGGAGGTAATCTCCATTTTCAGTCTCGCCGCAGCTTCATCTACCAAGTCAATTGCTTTGTCTGGTAAGAAGCGATCGCTTATATAGCGACTTGACAAGGTTGCTGCTGCAACTAAAGAACTATCGGAAATTTTCACCCCGTGATGAACTTCATACCGTTCTTTCAAGCCGCGCAAAATGGAAATGGTATCTTCCACAGAGGGTTGATCCACATAAACCTGCTGGAAGCGTCTTTCCAAAGCAGCGTCTTTTTCAATATATTTACGGTATTCATCTAAAGTTGTCGCCCCGATACAGCGCAGTTCGCCCCGCGCCAACATCGGCTTTAACAAGTTACCAGCGTCCATTGCGCCTTGAGTCGCACCAGCGCCAACAACGGTATGAATTTCATCAATAAATAAAACTATATTCCCGCCGGACTCGGTAACTTCTTTTAAGACTGCTTTGAGGCGTTCTTCAAATTCACCCCGGAATTTTGCCCCTGCAATCAAAGCACCCATATCTAATGCTATGAGTTTGCGGTCTTTCAGGGACTGGGGTACATCACCAGCTACGATCCGTTGTGCGAGTCCTTCAGCGATCGCAGTTTTCCCAACGCCCGGTTCACCAATAAGTACAGGGTTATTCTTGGTACGGCGCGAGAGAATTTGGATAGTCCGCCGAATTTCATCATCACGTCCAATCACTGGGTCAAGTTTACCTTGACGAGCAGCTTCGGTGAGGTCACGCCCATATTTCTCCAGTGCTTCGTATTTGCCTTCTGGATTTTGGTCGGTCACTTTCTGATTTCCTCGAACTTGTTTAATGATATTCTTTAGCTTGCCTTCGTCTAACCCAAATTCTTGGTATAATTTTCTGCCGAAACGGTCATCTTTGGCATAACCCAGCAATAAGTGTTCAATTGAGATATACTCGTCTTGAAACTCCTTACGATACGCGTCAGCGCGGTCAAGTAGAGTGTCCAAGCTGCGTCCCAAGTATACGGAACTGCTGCTACCAGAGACTTTGGGCTGACTTTGAATAAATTGTTCGGTGCGGTCGCGTAGTTTTTGCAGATTAACACCCGCTTTGGTAAAAATACCGCTGGTTAGACCTTCTTGATCCAGCAGCGCTTTCAGTAGGTGTTCGCTTTCAATCTGCTGTTGTTGATATTGTTTAGCAATATCTGGCGTGTGCGCGATCGCTTCCCAGGCTTTTTCTGTAAATTGGTTTGGATTAGTTGGTTGCATAGGCTTTATTAAGAAAGAACTACTCCAAGCGCACAAAAAGCGCAGATAGAACAAGTCTATAGTTTGTTCTTATATGGTCATTGTAGAAAGAGGAGGGCAATTAACTGGATCGGTGTTCACGTCTTTATAGAGGAGTATTACCACCCCTTTGATGAAGAGATACGAACCGCACCAGGCAACAAAGACTATCTTTTTGCATATAGAGATCTTAAACAAGAGTGCAAAAGTCAAATTTCTGAAAATCAAACCACAAATGCACACAGACAATTCATCTGTGTGCATCTGTGTGCATCTGTAGTTCTAAATATCCGTTCATCATACTTTTGCAAGAAGACTACTGCAAACAGAGGTGGTATGTACAGCGGTTTGCAATTGGGTGAGGTACACAAAGAAATAATGAACCACAGATGGACACAGATAAATTAGTACTTCATTCAGATGAGTTGCGCTGTAACTGGATCGGTGTTCAAGGCGATCGCATTTGATACAGATTATAACCTTCAACAAAAAAAGAACGGATTTCTCAAAGAAACCCGTTCTTTTATGTTTTTAATTTTTCCCCTCTGTTTGAGAAAATACCAAAACAGGAAAGGATTTTTCGTTTAGAAAGTGAAGGTGGTGCGGAGTACACCTACAGTTGTTGTGTCGTTTCTACTATCGCCTTCGGGATTGAAAAGGATAAATGCGCCTGGGGTAATGCTGATATTATCATTCACTTTAAAGCGGTAGTAAGCCTCTAAATGGTAAGGAACAGCCCGATCTACCCCCTCATCGGTAAGGCTAGCATCACCATCGGCAGAGGTGCGATAGAGCGGTTGTCCAAAAAGAATCCCAGCATTGTTCCCTGGTTTGAACAGATCATTGAAGTGAAGCCCAGCCATCCAACTAGTGAAGGTGGTAGAAGCATCAACACGACCAGAAGAATCATTAACAAATAGCGCTGCACCATAGCCAGATAAAGCAACTTTTGGGGACAAACGCCAAGTGACCGTAGCGCCAACAGAGTTAAGTTTGACCGGTGTTCCCAGTGAAACGCCAGCCAATGCACCGATATCACTACTTGTCAATCCTGTACCTAGGATGTTGATTTCGTGATAACTGTTGGCATAGTTTAGACCAATATCTAAAGAACTGCTTGGTCTAAAGTTTAATTGTGCCGCCACAACGCTACTACCCCCAAACACGCCTGATCCTAGGGGTGTGCCAGAAACTCCAGGCTGGATATCCGCAGCCGAACTAGAAATGTTGGCATTTACACTGCCATACAAAGCTCTCAGATCCACCTGCTTTGAAATGTTAAAAATAAATCCCGCAGCCGATGCCAAACCAGAACCAGAAGTCCCTCCGGAGACACGTATCACAGGGTTCAAATTAGCAAAGCGAGAAATCGCCTCTTGCCCTTCACCGTAAAAAGGTGTATTGGCAGCAAAGGCATCCGATACTTCCGCCGCAGTCCCAGCAAACAAAGTTAATTTATCAGCAACGGGAAAGACATATAGCAGCTTGTAAAGTTCAACGTCATTGGCACCGACGCTCGACAAATCTTTAGGATCAACACCAGGAAATTGGGGTTCAAAACCCACACGAGCGCTACTGGCACTCAGTATATCTGAAGATAATCCCAAAGATTCTTGAAGGCTACCACTACCATCCACACCGCCTAAAAAGTTATGCGCTTGCAAACCAGTAATCAGTAAGTCTTTGCCTGTAAAGCTGGTGTTAAGATTCAACCGCACTCTATTTGTCAGGATGATATTAGAGTCATCACTATCAGAAGAGCCTCCTGTAGCACCAATGCCTGCAATAATGGCTTCACCATTCAGTTTGGTCGTCATCGAAAACTGATTTGCTTCTAGTTCTGCTGCACGAGCTTCTACAGCATCCACCCGACCCCTCAGTGTCGCCAGTTCCGCAGCGAATTCTTCTTGCAGTTTCTGCAAGGTGGCTAAATCTTCTTTCCTTACCAAATCAGCGGTTGCTGTGGCAACAAGTTCGTTGACTCGATCTAGACAGGCATTCAAGCCAGCAGCAAATTCATAACGAGTCATAGCGCGGTTGCCTCGATAGGTACCATTTGGATACCCAGCAATACAACCATAGCGCTCAACTAGCGATTGCAGTGATTGAAATGCCCAGTCAGTAGGCTGTACATCAGACAATTGCGATACAGATGTAACCTGTGCCATTATGTCCGATTTCTGAAATAGATTTGAATATTTTGAGATTGGAAGCGAAGAACTAGGAGCAACAGTTAACCCTAAATCCTTCACCTGCTTTGAATCAGAAGCAGGTGAATTTTGTTGTTGACTACCAGGAGATACAATGAATCCTGCCTGAGTTCCACTTGTAATAATACGGGAATTCGACTGGCTTGTTTCTTTGGTAAGTCTGCTTTTATCAGTTTCTGTTTCAGGAGAATTTAGCCTCAGCGTGTCATCTTTCTCCTGGAAATTAGGCGTTGCTTGTACAGGTAACAATCCGATAATTAAAGACAAAAAACCTGTGCCACCAGCAGAAACTAGCAGATATCTTTTCATGGAAACTCCTCACACCTTTCTGGAAAACTCTACTGCGATTTTTAAAAAAATGGTCAAGTAAAATCAGGGCAGAATTTACAATATAAAATATTATCTTATTTGCCTTTTTTCTTTAAACCATAATTTTTTTTGCGTTGAATTTGCTGACATCTGTAGAACTTTTAAGTCAAGTCTTTAATGAGATTAAATAATTTTAACAGCATTTTCCAGCAATTATTAACACCTAATTTTATTTGGAATTTTTATCACTCCTATATAACAAAGTTTTGTCCAATTTATAGTTTCAACACCCGAGGAAGCAGCAAAAGCAGTTCATAACCAGTGTTGAAAAAGGTAAGCTAGTCACTAGTAAGCAAAACTAGTGACTCATCACGAATGGCTAAAAAACAAAAATTTCCTTACCTAGTTGGCTCTAAGTGGACGTCACAGCAAAAAGTAGATGGCTGGCGACACTTCCAAGTGGTCAACCGCAAAAATCAAGGTAAGTGGGTCTATGCCGAAATGGTAGCCGCTTGCGACCCTAATGTTCGTTTCTGGCTTAATGCAAAATTACTACAAGATGGCTCTCAGTGGCAAGCTGGTTGGCAATCTTTGCAGGAGATGAATTCACCGCGAGAGGATGTTTCGTGAAGTGGCTAGTTTTGCCTACCCCAAGACCTTTAGATGTGATAATTTAGACAAAATTTCACAAATATTTTCATCTGTAATAATTATTTACATTTTTTACGCAGTCGCTCTCAAGTCGTAATCACTTTGTCTTAGCAGTTGACAATAAACTGCAAACTGATTTCCGAATTTACTTTCCACGACCCCCTCAGACCTCTGACACTCATTTCTCTACCAAGAGGTCTACCTATTCACATAGGTCTTTTTGATACGAACAATAGATTTAGTAATATTTTGAGCTTTTGTTTTTTGTAACTTTTTTTATATAAAAATTAGATTAAATAATCAAAATATAGTTTTTTAGGGATTAAAAACTATTTTGAAAACAAAAAACCTAAAAAATGTTAGATTAATCCATAATTCGCCTGATAAAACCCTAATAGAGTTGACACCCCCCTTTATTTTCCGTGTGATTTGCACAATAATGACACTCACGAGACCTCACACATCGCCATCTTGCGCTAGGTGAAGGTAAGTGTTTGAGCCACGAGTTTGACAAAAAACTATAAGAGGCAAACAAAAGTGAAACTAGCAGTTTATGGAAAAGGTGGTATTGGCAAATCCACAACCAGCTGTAACATCTCCGTCGCCTTAGCCAAGCGCGGTAAGAAAGTGCTGCAAATTGGTTGCGACCCCAAACACGACAGCACCTTCACCCTGACCGGGTTCTTGATTCCAACAATTATCGACACTCTCCAAGAAAAGGACTACCACTACGAAGATGTCTGGCCCGAAGATGTCATCTACAAGGGCTACGGGGGAGTGGATTGTGTGGAAGCAGGTGGTCCCCCTGCGGGTGCTGGCTGCGGTGGCTACGTAGTCGGCGAAACCGTGAAATTACTGAAGGAACTCAACGCCTTTGATGAGTACGATGTCATTTTGTTTGACGTTCTCGGTGACGTTGTTTGCGGCGGTTTTGCAGCACCTCTCAACTATGCTGACTACTGTTTGATTGTGACTGACAATGGCTTTGACGCGTTGTTTGCTGCCAATCGCATCGCCGCTTCGGTCAGGGAGAAAGCCCGGACTCACCCACTGCGTCTTGCTGGGTTAATTGGCAACCGCACCTCGAAGCGCGACTTGATTGAAAAATATATAGAAGCCGTGCCAATGCCAGTTCTGGAAGTTTTGCCTTTGATTGAAGATATCCGTGTTTCCCGCGTCAAGGGTAAAACTTTGTTTGAAATGGCAGAATCTGACCCCTCTTTGAACTACGTTTGCGATTACTATCTCAACATTGCTGACCAGATTTTGGCGCGTCCAGAAGGTGTCGTACCAAATGACTCCCCAGACCGCGAATTGTTCTCTTTGTTGTCCGATTTTTATCTAAATCCGAGTAAACCACAGGTTGCTAATTTAGAAGAGGAATTAGACTTGATGATTGTATAAATCATCTTAGTTCCAGGATGGGGGACGATATGGCTTTCTTTCATAGTTTTACAGAGTCTATAAAGCAAAAGTGGTTGCAATTTTTCCAGGTGAATCGTGACTGGATTACCCTGCATATGGAGGTGGAGTCTGTTTACACTCCAGATGGTGGTAGGCGACCACCTTCGTACCTCATCCTGGGAGTCGTTAACGCATTGGAACCTAAGCTGGCGCAGTTAATGCTGCCCTTTTCCAAGTTGAACCCTGATGCCGATACCTTGGTCGAGGTGTTGGAGTTGAATTTTGATCCAGATGTCGTTCTCGGTAACCGCGTCCTTCCCAAAGTAGATATGGAAAAACAACGGGAATCAGATGTCATTGACGAAAACTTCCATGATGAAACACTGACAAATTCTCAGATAAATGGCTTTGGGCAAGAAGCAATTGCTCACGAGTTAGATATGGGGGATACGGATGAGGAAACCCTTATGGGACTCAATCCAATGATGGATGATGTTACCGGAGCAAACGAGTTCAAAGTAACTCAAAACGGGGTCGGCAATTCCTCATTCAACGATAAAAATTTAAACAATTTGTCCCACCAAGCAGATGACTCAGTTGATGAGTTTGGTGATATTTCCTTCGATGATTTGAAGGAAGTGGATAGCAAAACTTCCGTAGCAACTACATCAGACGACGAGAATGAGTTTCGCGTTGTGGATGATGTTTGGGGTGACGAAACCGCATCCCAAAAGGGTGAAGCGGATAACGAAATGTTTTTAGGGGAAGAACTATCTTCTGGTTCTTTTGATGAGGATGAATCAGAGATTGCCAGTCTCTTCCCCAAAACCTAATGACTGGGTTAGGAGTTACGAGTTAAGAATAACAACTCATAACAGACGCGCCATGGGGAGCCAGCGCTATGCAGGAGAGTCTCTAACGCCAGTCACCTGCACTGGCTTCTCCGTCTTTTGCGTGCTGGCTCCTTTGTAGGTGACTGGCGTCGTGTTTCTACAACTCATAACTTTAAAAAATTAAGGGGAGAAAATACCAAAATGACTCTTGCTCAATCAGAAGCTTTAACTTTTGAGTGCGAAACTGGAAATTACCACACTTTTTGCCCAATTAGCTGCGTCGCTTGGCTTTACCAAAAAATTGAAGATAGCTTCTTTTTGGTGATTGGTACAAAGACTTGTGGCTACTTCCTGCAAAACGCGATGGGGGTGATGATTTTTGCTGAACCCCGTTATGCAATGGCAGAGTTGGAAGAAGGAGATATTTCCGCACAACTTAATGATTATGACGAATTAAAGCGGCTGTGTTTGCAGATTAAGCGCGATCGCAATCCCAGCGTGATTGTGTGGATTGGTACCTGCACCACGGAAATTATCAAAATGGATTTGGAAGGCTTGGCACCCAAGCTAGAATCTGAAATTGGTATTCCTATTGTCGTCGCTCGTGCTAACGGTTTGGACTACGCCTTCACTCAAGGAGAAGATACCGTGTTAGCGGCAATGGCGACACGTTGTCCGGATAAGGCTCCGGTGGCGGAAACAGAGAAGAACGAACGCAACGCTATTTCCAAACTGCTCAACTTCGGTAAGAAGAAAGAAGAAGTCGTTAAAGAAGAATCTGAGTACGTGGATCATCCACCTTTGGTGCTGTTTGGCTCCCTCCCTGATCCCGTCGTGACTCAATTAACCCTTGAACTGAAGAAGCAAGGTATCAAAGTTTCTGGTTGGCTCCCCGCAAAGCGCTTCACCGAACTACCTACCCTTGAAGAAGGGTATTATGTCGCTGGTGTCAACCCCTTCCTCAGCCGGACTGCTACTACCTTGATGCGTCGTCGCAAGTGTAAGCTGATTGGCGCACCCTTCCCCATTGGTCCCGATGGAACCCGCGCTTGGATTGAGAAAATATGCTCGGTGTTTGGTATTACTCCGAAAGGGTTGGATGAACGGGAAGCCCAAATTTGGGAAAGTTTGGAAGAGTACGTGAAAATTATTCGCGGCAAGTCTGTGTTTTTCATGGGTGATAACTTGTTAGAAGTCTCCCTGGCACGGTTCTTAGTAAGGTGTGGCATGACGGTTCACGAAATCGGCATCCCCTACATGGATAAACGTTACCAAGCTGCTGAGTTGGAGTTGCTGGAGAAGACTTGCAAGGAGATGGGCGCACCTCTGCCCAAGATTGTGGAGAAGCCAGACAACTACAATCAAGTGCAGCGGATTTATGAGTTAAAGCCAGATTTGGTCATTACTGGTATGGCTCATGCTAACCCGTTGGAAGCAAGGGGGATCAATACTAAGTGGTCTGTGGAGTTTACTTTTGCTCAGATTCACGGTTTTACCAATGCGCGTGACATTCTGGAGTTGGTGACTCGTCCCCTACGTCGGAATAACAATTTGAAGGATTTGGGTTGGGATAAGTTGGTGAAGGAAGAAGCCAAAATATAACCTCACCGCTCACCCCTCTGCTTAGTAATTAGTAAATTTTGTTGGGTGCGTTAACATTTTTGGTAACGCACCTAATTTTTTTATTGAACCGCAGCAGGCACAGAGGAGGAAAAAAGCGATCGCTGTTGATTAGCCTTTCGGGCAAGGCAGCTATGTAAGAAGTGAACGAGATAAGAGTTAGAGGGATGATATGGTCGATAGTGAGGTTAGTTTCTAGATGAGTTTTCCCACAATTTTGGCATTGGTATTGGTCGCGGTGGAACACCTATTCCTGCACTGTTGGAGGAATGGAAATGCAAGGATTTTTGGTCATAAATTTCCTGGTGAAGCATTTCGTCAGGACAAAAGTCTAACGAAACTTTTATCTCAAAATTTTCTGACCTCTTACTGTCTGTAATGGACAGAGAACCAGACATACTCCCAACATCACTCATGAATGAAACTTGTTTTTTTGCTGGACAAAATTCTAAAATTACCTTAATCTCAAGTTTGCCTTTTTGTCTGCCATTGTTACTAGGTATGACTAGTTCACATTCAATTCCTTGCCTGAGGGAAAACTGCCATTCAACTCTATTAAATATACCTTGTACATTCCTTTTTCTGAAATATTTTCTCAGAAATTTGTCTTGGCAATAAAATTTTAAATCATTTCCCTTGGGTTCAAAATCTTGAAGCACTTGATTGACAATTTGAACTGCGTTGAAAATTTCATTTTCTAATACAATAAAATCATCTTCTCTATCCAATCGTTTAAATTTGGTAGATAGCATATTAAAAACCTCTGTACTAATCCCGAGTTTCTGAGATTGTTCTACAATCTCTACCAAGCAATGAATTTTCCTCACTCTTTTTTATTTCTCGCTTCCAGGTTCTACCTGAGAACGCATTCCGGTAGGGGCTTGCCTGCTATATAATATAGGTAGCCTGGAGTAAGGTAAAGGCGAAGCCTCTAATTAAAGAATCTCCACGCAAAGCATGGGAATAAGGAAGTCTATTACAGATGAACGTAGATAACTAAATTTACTTCATCTATCTGCGTAAAGTTCGTATTAAAAAATACAATTTTCCAGTTTTTATGACACCATTTAACTCAACAAAAGTGTTATCCGAAGTAGTTATATTAACAATTTCTACATTAGATTGTCCAATAACCGGCAACAGATAATCATGTAATTGCATCTCCTGTAAACAGTTATTGATAGCTGAAACTGCTGAATTATACTCCAAAATCTTTTTTTCTACCGCACTTAGCAACCGCCGATTATTAACAATCTTTTCCTCAGCTTCTTTTTCCAAAGTTTGCTCTAGATAAGCACGGGCATACGGGTACTGCTGTAAAATACCGTCTGCTTGCTTATCCGCCATTGGCAAAAACTGAGTTTTGAGCGTTTGATTGATAGTTTAGCGGAAAGTTTTGCGAATAGTTTGAGAAACTTTTGGCTCAAAATCCAACTTCAATAATTGCCTAATTGCTGATTCTGCTTCCACCATACTTTCGCAATCGTAACCTTGGGAAGTTTGCAGCAAAGTTTGCCGATGCACTGAAGCGGCAGTCCTGGCATATTCAGAGTCCTAAAAAATACAGTCTAAGAGTGTTCCGTATATTCTATGAATAGCTATTATCATATAGCCTCAGTGCATTTACTAAGTTATCATTAAACGTATAACTCTATTTGATTGATAAAAAAGTTACATCGTTACGATGTAGCTTACTGCCGTATTGTCATTTAAGATTTAATATTTATTTAATACATGACTTCCTGATAGCCAATGAAAATATTTGCTTTTAGATTAAAATCCGACGAAGATTTAAAACAAAGTTTAAAGAATTTTGCCGCAAGGCAAAATATTAAAGCAGGGTTTATCTTAACTGCGATTGGTAGCTTAAAACAAGCAACAATTCGCTTTGCTAATCAAGCCACGAGTATAGTTTTACCTGACAAATTTGAAATTCTTTCTCTTAACGGCACAATAGCCACCACTGGCGTTCATCTTCACATTGCAATTTCCGATACACAAGGAAAAACCATCGGTGGACATCTTGACGATGGATGCATTATCTACACCACCGCCGAAATCGTCATCGGTACCAGCGAAGAATATACCTTTCTCAGATCCATCGACAAACAAACAGGCTACAAAGAATTAGAAATTATTCCGAATTTCTCTCAATCTCCTTCTTAAACCTGCTCTGTGTGACAGACTCTTTCCAAGAGGGGGACGGTAGTTGCTACTTAGTGGAAGCCTTTACGCGCATGAAGCTAAGTTTAGTTATGGCAATCAACAGTTTTCTGACCTGAGTGGATCTTACTTGCCAGGATACACCAAACTACAACTGACGACCGTCATTTTTCGGAGATGTCTAATGAGAATTATGAATCAGGCGATTGCAGCATAGATACAGCACCTTGCAAGTAAATGAAGTACAACGCTGTCGTCTAAAAGCCAGACAGAAAGCCCTTTTTACTTCTGAGTTCTGAGTTCTGAGTTCTGAATTCTGCTGTATTATACTTCTGACAAAAATCTCTGAACGCCTACTTAGTGCAATAGAACTACACAAATAAAGCCTGCTTAACTTGAAAGGCTTAGATTTTTAGTGGTCAGCGTAGGCGGATTTTTTTCGTATATCCCCAGACTTAAGCCTGTTAGCTACAGGAAGATATAAATCTACCCATAGTATTGGCAATCCGATTTATTTGATATTAGCTGTATTACCTAAGCGAGAAGAGAAAATCATAAAGAATGGCTAATATCTGATGAGAAATTGCTAGATCATGTTTTCTCTGTTACTTCATTCTGATGATGGCTTGAGAAAACAACTTTGTAGATTGCACTGGCAATCAAAGATTCTTTGAATTTTTAGTAGGGTAATTTGTGTTAACTACTAATTTTTTAAGAAAAAAACGAGAAATTAAAAAGTTTTGAGTTTAAAAAGTGTTTGAAGTATGAATAACCTTGACAACAAACAAATTAGCGAAAAAATCAGTAGCGAAAGAAACTTTCTACTTCAAAAGCTTTGGGATGCCAAAGTAATCATATCTCTCGTATTGATTGCGGTGCTAGTTAAAGTCGGTTATAACGATAATGCCGCTGCTCCTACACCAGTTGTCAATACATATGATGTCAGCAGCAAGACAGAAGATTTTCTGAGTAAAACCGTGACGGTTATAAGCAAACCGATTAAAAAGGTCGGTTTAAGCTCTTTTACGGTGAGTGACGAGCGATTTTTTAGCGGCGAACCTATAGTAGTGGTGAACGCTTCAGGTGTACCTTTCGATTTACCTACTGACAGCAACACAAGAGTTCAAGTGACAGGTGATGTTCGTAACTTAAATATTCCAAGTGTTGAGCGGGATTATAAGCTGAATTTGCAGGACGAAGACTATAAAGACCACATCAATAAACCTGCGATTATTGCTAAGTCGATGATGATAGCACCCACAACAGGAGAAATTACTAAAAACCCCAGCCAATACTATGGTAAGAAACTTGTGATCAGGGGTGAAGTTGACAATATCCAAAGTTCGGTTTTATTTACGCTAGATGCAAACTATTTGCTTGGTGCGGAAGATTTGCTAGTATTATTAAGTGCAACACCAAAAAGGGCTGTTAACCAGGGTCAGACAGTAGGGATGGTAGGAAGTGTTCGTCCGTTCGTTGTTGCAGATATTGAACGAGAGTACGGCATAACCTGGGATGAGAGGGTAAGACGACAGTTGGAAGCTGATTACAGAAATAAGCCTGTGTTCGTTGCTAACACTGTATACCCTTAAGATCATTGTTCAAGCTTATCAAAAGAAAAACCTCGGCAGTGCAACCAATGCCGAGGTTAATGATATAGGTCTTTCTCGTACTATTAGTGAGCTAGTTGGTGGAAAGTATCAGTGCTTTCCACCAACATTCTTTTGTGAGTGTAATCACTTTGCTCGTGTTCTATAGACACGCCAAATAATGAAAACAGTAAGGGATATATAGCCCAACACTGTTAACCAATCTTGCCAGCTACCAGGAATCATCACATATGTGTTGTTCATCTGATTTCACCCCAAACTCCTAATAGTCTGCCAACCCAAAAATGATGGGTAAGCGTAGTTTGTAGTTGGCGCTTTAGCGCTATAGACGCGCAGCGGCTTCTCGCAGAGTAGCGCCAACTACAAACCCAGGACTTACACTCCATCTGTGCTTTAGCGGTCAGAACCTGCTTCTGAGGAAGATGGTGTGGGTTTGAGTCGTTCCCGCCAAGAACGCGCTGGAGGAGAAGAATTTGAGGAGGGCGAGGAGTTGGTTGCAGGGGATGTATACTGTCGCCTACTCCTTCTTGGGGTTGAAGAATCAGATTCTTCTGTTCTATATCGCCGTCGCCGTGAACGATACGATTGTGAGGATGACTCACTCGTGGAATTTGATTCTTCGCTACGATATCGACGATAGCGCCTTCTTGGTCTTGAGGTTTCCTCTTGTTGTTGCTGCTCTTGATAATAGGTTCTCCTATATCTGCGTCTCCTAGACGAACGCTCTCCACTATCATCAGAACTCTGTTGTTGACTTCCTCGTCTATAGGACCTGTTGGAAGTGTCTTCGTCAGATTGTTGGTCACTAGAGGTAATGGGGCGATTCACAATTCGTTTGGGCTTGATGGGTTTCGCCTTGATTGTGCTTTTTCGACCTGTTAGCTTGGGTCTTTCAGGAAACTTTTCAACGGGTATTTCCTTGACCACTTTTTCCATAAACCCATGCCAGGTGTAAGCAGCGCTACTACTGCTACCCCAAGTTGGTTTGTTATCGTCATTACCCAGCCAAACCCCTGTCACCATCTGAGGAATATAGCCAATAAACCACAAATCGCGGGCTTCATCGGTGGTGCCAGTCTTGCCAGCAACAGGTCTATCTAATTGAGCCGCGCGACCGGTACCATTTTGCACCACATTGCGGAGCATCCAGGTCATGATAGCAGAACTGTCAGCATCGATCGCCCGCTGAGATTTGAAGTCAGCAGACCAAATGACCTTTCCTCGACGGTCAAGGATGCGGGTAATACCATGAGGTTCTACGTGCAAGCCTTTCGTTGCAAAGGAACCATAAGCGCTGGTCAACTCCAGCAGATTGACTTCTGAGGAACCAAGCGCCAAGGAATACATGGGTTTGAGTTCCGATTGAATCCCCATTTTGTGGGCGAGTTGGATGGTTGGGTCAAAACCCACTTTCATCAGCACCCTCACCGCAACAATGTTGACTGACTTAGTGAGGGCATCTCTCATGGTCAGCCAGCCTCGATACCCCTCATCGAAGTTTTTCGGTTCATAACCATCTATAAGTAGGGGTGAATCGAGGTAGCTATCGTAGGGGCTTATCCCACTTGCTATAGCAGCAGCATAAACAAACCCTTTGAAGGTTGACCCTGGCTGACGCTGTGCTTGGGTGACGCGATTAAATTGGTTTTTTTCAAAATCTTTCCCCCCAACCATTGCCTTAATTTCACCATTGCGGGGATCAATCGCAACTAAAGCCGCCTGCTTAAAGTTTTCCCAGCGCCCCTCATTTCGCAGCGTTTTTGCCACAGATGCTTCCGCTGCCTTCTGCCAATTCAAGTTCAGGCTGGTTTCCACTGTGAAACCCCCTGCTTTGAGTGCTTCGGGGGAAACATACTTGGGCAATTCTTTTTGGATGTAGCTGATAAAGTAGGGAGCTTCTACTTGCCATCGCTTGGGCAAACTGGGTTTAAGGTTGATTGGTTCTGCGCTTGCTGTTTCTTTTTGGGCTACTGTAATAAATCCATCTTCTACCATCCGCTGCAAAACCAGATTCCGTCGCTGTTTTGCCTCTTGTGCATTCACTTGTGGTGAAAAGCGATTTGGGGCGGGAGGTAATGCCGCAATGATCGCCATTTCACCCAAGCTGAGTTGATCCACAGATTTACTAAAGTAAACCCATGCCGCATCTGCAACGCCGTAAGCCCCAGAACCCAAGTACACCAAATTCAGGTAGCGTTCCAGAATCTCGTCCTTGGACAATTGCTCTTCTATTTTGTGTGCCAGACGAGCTTCCTTGACCTTTCGCCAGACAGTTTTCTCTTGTTTGAGGAAGAGAATTCTTGCAAGCTGTTGCGTGATGCTACTACCACCTTCCACCACGCCTTGCGATCGCACGTTATTCAAAACTGCTCTCACAATTCCTTGGGTATCGACTCCGTTGTGTTGGTTAAACCTTCTGTCTTCTGAAGCGATGAAAGCTTTCTTGAGTTTATCTGGTATTTCCTCTATCTTTAACTGTTCTCTAGTTGCTTCGCCTTGCTGTTGTATTATAGTACCATCCGCAGCTTTAATAGTCAGTGTACGTTCTCGAACAACTGCGCTAAGTTCAGCTTTATCTGGTAAACTTTGGTCTATTGCCCGAATTCCATAGCTAATGGCAATAATTCCACTACTTATCCCCAAGCCCGCCCAAAACCAGTAACGACGATAAAGGGGTTTATGACTGCCAGGAAGTTTGGAAAGTATCTGGTTCAGGAATTGGTTCAGCCTTAAGCCCTTGGTTGGTGATGTCCTCTCATTTGTGGATTCCTCATTCTCGTTATCACTACCAGGGCACGGTCCTGGGTGCTCCTTATCAGCATCAGCATCACTCGACTTTGCTGGTCGTTCCTTGAACCAGGAGGTAAACTTTGCCACGTCAATTCCTCGCTTGAAGCAGTTGCAATCTAACCACCATGAAAATTTTTTAGATTATTGCACCACATCCGTGATAGTATATCACTTTATAAATTATTGGCAAAATATTTATTGGAAGTTTCCGTTTTTTTTATACAAAGTATATATTTAATTATTGTACATAGCAACAGAAGTTGGAAGAATCTAAAACGAACAAAAATACACCCAAAAGCAAAACAGATGGCTTGATGAAAGTTAGTAGTGCAATTGCTCTTGGGAGTAATCTTGGTGATTCTCGTGCCATTTTAGAAGCAGCAATAGAAACGTTAGCCCAAACACCGGGAATTATCTTACAAACCAAATCCAGTTGGTACAAAACCAAAGCTGTGGGACCACCACAACCAGATTACATAAACGGATCTGTGATACTGCGAGTAGAGATGATACCGCAGTTATTGTTAGAAATTTTGTTAAAAATTGAAAAGAAATTTGGGCGCGTACGACAAGAACGTTGGGAACCCCGCACCCTAGATTTAGATTTGTTGTTATATGATGACCTAATTTTAGACACACCAAATCTCCAGATTCCTCATCCGCGAATGCGGGAGCGAGCGTTTGTGTTGGTACCACTGGCGGAAATCGCTCCAGATTGGATAGAACCAATTTCTGGTTATGCGATTAAAGAGCTACTTAAAGAGGTAGACTGTTCTGAAGTACACCTATTGGTGGGCAAGTAATTTGACCAACCATAAGCACAGACAACGGTAATTTTAACATCCTCCGAAAGTGTTAGTTTGTGTATTTTTAAACAACAGAATTTGACTATGCCATTAGGTAGAGAATTACCCCAACTGCTGAAACAGCGCTTGTACTACAAAGGGCGCAAATTTGATTTTGAGGTCAATCGCTTACGATTACCTAACAAATCAGAGGGAGAATGGGAATGCATTCGTCATCCAGGTGGCGCTCTGGCTATACCCGTAACTTCCGAAGGTAAACTAATACTCTTGCGCCAGTATCGTTTCGCGGTTCAGGGAAGGGTGTTAGAGTTTCCCGCTGGTACATTGGAACCAAAAGAAGACCCCCTAGAGACGATTCAACGTGAAATAGAGGAAGAAACTGGCTACCGCGCCCAGAAGTGGCAAAAACTAGGAGAGTTTTTCCTTGCTCCGGGCTATTCTGATGAAATAATTTATGCTTACTTAGCACAAGATTTGGAAAAGCTGGAAGTAGCACCAGCACAAGACGAAGATGAGGATTTGGAAACAGTATTTTTCACTCCAGAAGAACTGGAGAAATCTATTCTGGAAGGAGAGCTTGTAGATGCTAAAACAATTTCTAGCTTTTTCCTAGCTCGTCCATTATTGAATCAGTTGCATTCAAATTTAGAGTCGTAGTAGAGGATTTTCCTACAAAAATTAACCAAGACGGTTCAGATAAGCTCACAGGCTAAAGCCTGGAGCTACCAAACAAAGCCAGCCTCCGCAGGTTTAGCTTGTATAGCTGCACCATGCGCGGGTGACAGCTACCGTTAACTGAACTGTATTACTTCATCAACAGCAACTCCGCTACAAAGTGCCAATTAATCAGGTAAGTCAAATAGTCATCTTTGGAACTTCTCATATCTCCCGCAAAGTCGCTTCCTTAGCCATATTTCGTCGCCTTCCCATCCTATCTTTTTGATCCCATCTTAGAAAGGGAAGAATCTTTAATTTTTAAGCATAACGCATCCTACTTCATCTTAATAAGATGCTCCTACAAGGCTATAAATCAGCGCAGTTAGAACTATCAAAGTAATAAGAACGTATGTAAATTCTCGCTGTCGGATAAAAATAAATAGAGAAATAACCACGCGAATAATTGGAGTAGCCACGAGTAGCAGCAGTCCAAGTTGAATGATACCACGGCGACTACCTGACAAAACGGCTGTCAAAACACCTGCGGGAGAGCGGAAATCGGACGGTTCTCCTTGAAAAAACTGATAGTCTGCTCTTTCAGCACCGTGGCGAATCAAGTACAAGATGCCACCTATTAAAACGACACTGCTAGCAAATATAACGCCATATTTTAGAAAATTACTCAATAACTGCTCAAGTTGAAGTTCACCTAATGTTTTCGTGCCTTCCTTGTTGGCATCAACCTCACAGTCATTAGGGAATTTCGCCACCATGCTGACGCGCTGCTGGGCTAACTCTTGAATATCACTGTCTGGTTTTTTCTCCTGCAATTTGAATCTAATAACTTCACTTTCTAATGGTGTAGATGAACCCCACCAGAAACCAAAACTCGTTTTATTCATTCTAAAGCCCCCCGGTAAAACTGTTGTAGACCATCTTGAACGCCATGACCACTAGCACAAGAGAGAAGATAATTCTCAAAGTCTGAGTTTTGGCTCCTATCAGGACTCGCGCCCCCAAAAAAGCACCAGGCAATACGCCCAACATCACCGGCATTGATAGTCCTGGGTCGATGTAACCACGCGCTAGGTAAACTCCCGCAGAAGCGGCTGCGGTTACGCTAATCATAAAATTGCTAGTGGTTGTAGAAACCTTGAACGGGACACGCATAATTTGATCCATCGCCAAGACTTTGAACGCTCCTGAACCAATACCAAGTAGTCCAGAAAGGACTCCCGCGACTAACATGACGCTAAATCCAGCTGGAACAGAATAAACTTGGTAAGACATCATTCCCTCGGAAGTTGGGTAAGTACTATTGAGTTGGAGATAAGTTCCTAGGGAATCAGGTGGCTCACTTTCAGGGTTTTCAAGTTTAGGTTGTTGTGACAGATAAGCTGAATAAAGTAGAACAACAGCAAGAACGATGGTCAATGCTTTGACAGAAATAAAAGTGGCAATTAAAGCTCCTATTAAAGCTCCTATTGTTGTCGCTACTTCTAAAAACATTCCCAATCGCAGATTGGTGTAGCCTTTTTTAATATATGTAGATGCGGCACCCAAGGAAGTTGCAATGACAGACACCAGAGAAGCACCAACTGCATAGCGGATATCAACTCCAAAGACTGAAGTCAATAAGGGGACAATGACAACTCCACCCCCTAAACCTGTTAGTGCTCCTAAAAAACCTGCGGTAAATGAGCCAATCCAAACGAGTAAAGAAAACTCTAGAATATTCAATTTTTTTCCTCTATCTTTATAAATGATATTAAACTAAAAAAATAAAATATATCTGCTGAAAAATACTTTTTCTTAATCAAGTATTTGTCTATACAAAATTAAGTTCGGGTAATTACTACTTAAGTAGTATGAAAATCTTTGAAAACTAAGACTCTTGAAAGAGCATAAGTCATTCGTTTTTAAGTATAAATTTAAACAATATAGAATAGAAGTTTAGACAAATAACTTTTTCCAATTTCTAATAAACAAAGACAAGCACCGGAAGGGTGAGATTAATTAACAAAGGAGGAAAAACAATGAAAGCAGTTTGCTGGCACGGTACCAACAAAGTCGAGGTCGAAACAGTACCCGATCCAAAAATCATTAATCCGCGTGATGCTGTTGTTAAAATCACGACAACGGCGATTTGCGGTTCTGACTTACATCTTTATGACGGCTACATTCCCACCATGGAACAGGGCGACATCTTGGGGCATGAATTTATGGGGGAGATTGTCGAGCTGGGTAGTGCCGTCAAAAATCTCAAAATAGGCGATCGCGTTGTCGTCCCCTTTACCATTTCCTGCGGATCGTGTTTCTTCTGCCAAAAAGATTTATGGTCGCTGTGTGATAACTCTAACCCGAATGCCTGGATGGCAGAAAAACTTATGGGTCATTCCCCATCTGGTCTTTTCGGCTACTCCCATATGCTGGGTGGCTACGCTGGAGGTCAAGCTGAATATGCCCGCGTTCCCTTTGCCGATGTCGGTTTGTTCAAGATTCCTGATGGACTGCCAGACGAACAAGTTGTGTTTCTGACCGATATCTTTCCTACCGGATATATGGCGGCAGAAAACTGCGACATTCAGCCCGGTGATACTGTCGCCATCTGGGGCTGTGGACCGGTGGCACAATTCGCTATTCGGAGTGCTTACATGCTTGGTGCTGAACGGGTGATCGCAATTGATCGAGTTCCCGAACGCCTGCAGATGGCGAAAGAGGGCAAGGCAGAAGTCCTCAACTATGAGGAAGTCGATGTGGGTGAAGCCCTCAAAGAAATGACGGGTGGTCGCGGTCCCGATGCGGTGATGGATGCAGTGGGAATGGAAGCACACGGCATGGGTCCAGAGGGACTTTATGACAAAGCCAAACAAGCAGTGCGTTTAGAAACTGATCGCCCCCATGTGCTGCGGCAAGCGATCCTCGCTTGTCGTAAAGGTGGCACTGTGTCAATTCCCGGTGTTTACGGTGGCTTTGTAGACAAGATACCGATGGGTGCTGCCATGAACAAAGGTTTAACATTCAAAATGGGACAAACGCACGTTCATAAGTACGTGCCCCTGCTACTTGAGCGCGTCCAAAATGGCGAGATCGATCCATCTTTCGTGATTACCCATCGTCTGCCGCTAGAGCAAGCACCACATGGCTACGAAATTTTCAAGCACAAGCAGGACAACTGCATCAAGATCGTGCTTAAACCCTAAGGAATAGTGTCCTTACAATAGAATTTTGGGGCTACAAAAACAAAACCCGCGCAGGCGGGTTTTTAATTATAAGGAGTTGGTTTAATCTTCACCTATTAACTGCGTTTCTTCTGGAAGTAATGTTGTTTCCTCCGCAGCAGGGGTTTCGCTAACGATGTTTACCTTGGTCAAATGAGGTCTAATAATCACACTCACGCCAATAGCCCAAGCTATGGAAACCATCCAGCCCGCCAGAATATCACTAGGAAAGTGAACCCCTAAGTAAAGTCGTGTCCAGCCAATAGCCAATACGAAGGCGCTTCCTACAATTAGAACTAGCCAGCACCAAATGCTACCCCACGTCAAAATAACCAGAGCTGCTACCAGCGTCATACTTGTCATGGAATGACCGCTGGGAAAAGAGAAGTCCAACTCAGGAGCGAGTGATTCCCAAATTTGGGGACGGACTCGATGCATGAATTCCTTTGCTGTGCGGTTGATGATGGCGCTTCCTATCTCAGTGGTGAGTAGATAGGTGAGCGATCGCCACCGTCTTTGGATAAACAACACCAGCCCTATAACAGCGACAACGGGAAAGACAAACCACTTTGACCCAAAGTGAGTCAGCGTTACGGCAATCACATCCAGTTGCGTCCGTGCTGTGGAATGAATCGCCACGAGAATAGGCACATCCCACGGGAAACCACCTTCATTCTTCCATACCTCCACTGCCAGCAGCCCAAAGATTTGCAAAGGTAAATAAACCCCTATCAAGAGCAACAGTAGAGAATCCCAACGGGCAACGAGCAGTTTTTTGGAGAATTCGAGAAAGGACTGGATGAGCTTGCTCAAATCAGTATTAAACATTTCTAAGAGACTTAAGAGTGTGTGTACAACTAAGTCACATATTGCATCAAGTCTTGAGCAGTGTGCAGCTTCACGGCGATGATTAATCTTTAGTCACAAATAAGAGTTTGATATTTGTATGTACCATGACGCTGGACATTCACTCTCGTTTTGGGTTAAACTACGGTAAATCTATAGATATTTTGGATTTAAGACGATAAGGGGATTGAATTTATCACGCTGACTTCCACCTGAGAGATAAAACACCATCAAACCCTTTACTAGAACAGCAGTATGCACTACTCATTACTACCCCTCTTTAGCTTCTTCGTTGGTATAGTTGTAGGCTTGACGGGAATTGGCGGAGCATCTCTCATCACGCCAATGCTCATTTTTTTATTCCAGGTTCCCCCGTCGATCGCTGTGAGTTCTGATGTTGTGGCTGCTACGTTGATGAAGTTTGTCGGCGGCTATCAGCACTGGCAGCAGAAAACCCTGGATATGCAAGTGGTGAAATGGTTGGCATTTGGGAGCGTTCCGGGATCGCTGTTTGGGGTAGGAATTTTGCACTTCATCAAACGAACAGGAGAGCAGAACCTAGACCACATCCTGCTGAACTTGGTTGGATTGATGATTCTGTTTGTGACCTTGTCAGCACTCACACAACTGTTGCTGTTGACATTTTTTCCAGATTTGAAATTACCAGAACTGCCAAAGTTAGACTTGAAAACGAAGTCGAGCCGTGCTTTAGCAATGAGCGTAGGAGCAATTTTAGGCTGTTTAGTCGGGCTAACGAGTGTCTCCTCCGGTTCGATGTTTGCATTGGTACTGATTGCCTTTTTCCAGCTAGATGCTCGTAAGTTAGTGGGTACAGATATCTCACAAGCAGCGATTTTATTACTTTTTACCTCCCTTGGACACCTGACCTTGGGAACAGTTGACTGGAGTTTGGTATTACCAATATGGTTAGGCTCTGTACCTGGGGTACTTCTTGGTGCTAAACTTTGCCAGCTTGCGCCTCAACGCCCACTGCGGTTTATCATTTACACACTCTTGCTCATGGTGAGTTATAAGTTAGTTTCCCCAGTGTGAGCCAAACAATAAGCTGAATGTTCCTCTTTCATACATGATGAACAATCCCAAGCCAATCAACACAAAAGGAACAGTGGCTCTACCATAACGGCTTAAAATATAGGCGATCGCCGATTGACGAGCTAATAGGTAAGCAATAGCACACCAAACTCCTACCATGAGAAAAAATACGCTCAAAGTCACTCCCAGACTAGCAAAGCTCTTACCAGCAAATAGGGGTATGTAGATACTGATATTGTCACCACCATTAGCAAGCGTTACTGCTGCGACTTTATAAGCCTGGGGATGTAAAAAACTTAAGAGAACAGATACTATGGGGTTACTGTGTGAGGACTGCTTAAAATCACTGGTGAGTGTCTGAACTTCTGTAGTTTCTTGTTCTTTATTCATCAGTTGCTTTAAACCAATTGCTATAGGTAGCAATCCCAGAAATCCAATCCATTCTCGTGGTACTAACAAGCCACCAAAAAACCCTGGTAAGCTGGCAAGGATAATAGCTGCAAAACCAAGGTACTGACCAATCACAATATGCCGTCGTCGGAAATTGGCATCTACTTGTGAGAAAAATAGCAGCAAGATAAGGATATCATCAATGTTGGTGGCAACGAAGGCGATGACACCTTCCGTGAAAGCCGTCCAAAGGTGACTCATGCTCAATGATAAGAAATTATGATGTTATCTAACTAAAAAATTCTAAAAAATAAAATCATCACATATATGTATGAGTGGGTTAGTCTCTGCTATTAGTAGGGGGATAGTTGCCTTCACTGCGACTAATATCGATGACATTATTATCCTACTGTTCTTTTTTTCTCAGGTGAATTCTACCTTCACTCGTAGGGACATTGTTGCTGGGCAATATCTTGGTTTTACAGCACTTGTTATTGCCAGTCTCCCTGGTTTATTTGGTGGTTTCATCTTGCCGCCAAACTGGATTGGATTACTAGGTTTAATTCCTATTGCTATAGGTATCAGCAGTTTGGTAAACCAAGAAGAAGATTCTCCAGAGGAAGCTACAGCAGAAACAGAACAATTAGAAGACTCAGGTTTTGCTAGTTTTCTTTCTCCCGAAACCTATAGTGTAGCTGCTATCACTATTGCTAACGGTAGTGATAACATCAGTGTCTACGTACCGTTATTTGCTAGTGCCGACTTAGGGAGTTTTTTGGTCATCATAGCCGTCTTCTTTCTCCTAATAGGAGTTTGGTGCTATTCGGCATACAAATTAACCAATCAAAAAGGAATAGCTGATATCCTAATTCATTACGGTAATTATCTTGTGCCTTTTGTTTTGATGGGATTAGGTGCTTTTATTGTTTTAAAAAGTGATGCTTTAAATCCAATAAAGCTCCTTGCTAGCTGTCTGTGTTTGGTAATTCTCGTGAAAGACTATAAGTAGATGGTTACAAATCAAGGTAGCTCTTGTTGCCCGTCCTTTGTCAAAGGACAAAGGACAAAGAACTAAATGTAGTACATAAGTTCCATCTGACGTCGTTTCGCTCGTTGCTCACAAACGTCGTGAAGTGTATATTTCTGTAAAACAGAATAAGCTGCTTGACGTGCTTCTTCCCACATCTCCTGAATGACTTCAGTTTCTACTGTTTTAGAAGTGGAAGTTTTATCAGGCACATCAGCGTCTAATCCTTCTATGCAACGGAAAGCATCTAGAAGTGTAATCTTCCGGGGATCGCGTGCTAGAACATAACCACCTTTGACGCCGCGTATGCTTTTAATCAAACCTCCACGCCTTAGTGTCGCAAGAAGTTCTTCCAAATAGCGGTTAGGGATATTTTGTCGTGCTGCTATCTCCCGGATTTGCAAAGATTCACCAGTAAAATAGCAAGCTGCTAACGCTATCAGGGAAAGAATCGCGTACTCGGATTTATTTGAAAGTTCCATAGTCCAGAAAAAATAGACCCATTTAGTTATTACCTGTAATCAAGCTGAATGTCAGCCCAAACAACACAATCAGGGTCACAATTACGCAGGCAATATATTAGAAACCTTATTTTGGTGTAGTTCATTTAGTATAAAGAATACCATTAATAAAATCAACTATATTTTTTCGTCATTTTAATAAATAAAAATGATGAACAAGTGCAAAAGCTTTTTCCACCAAATTTGAACTTAAAACCACACAGTAGGAACCCGGCTATGATTGTTTGGCAACTGGGTGTTGAGTCGGGATACAGAGCAACTGAATTGATTCAAAGTTCTGAGTTCTGACCAGAACTAAGGGTGTAGGGGGATAGGGGTGTAGGGGAAAAGAATTATTGAGGATTAATTTTTCTTCTTCCCCTTATACCCTTACACCCTTACACCCTTATCCCCTTACACCCTTATCCCCTTACACCCTTATCCCCTTATCCCCTTACACCCTGCCCGTAGGGCGTTGATCCCTATAGCCTAAGGTATTGAGCCAAAATCTGTTCAAAGGCATTCGCAATTCGGGTCTGAAACCGCTGTCGGTGTTTGAGCTTCCAAACAGGTTGAACAATTTCTAGCTTTTTACCAGAGCTTCTATCTACCACATGAACTGCGTGAAGTGTAGACAGCTGTATTTCTTTTTTGACCATCAATTCAGGAATTGCAGCTGCACCCACACCGCTTTCAACAACTGCCTTCACCATCTCACTACTGCTTAAGTTGAGAACAACATCCAATTTACCAGGGTCAATTCCCCAATCTTGTAGGGCTTGCTCAAACATTTGCTGCGCTCCCGAGCCTGGTTCCCGCATCACCCAATTTGTACTATGTAGTTCTGTTGGGGAAATTTCTGTCCGCTTAAACCAGGGGTGAGATGTGCCAACCACAATTTGTAGGCGATCGCTCCCCACAACTTCCTGTTCCAGAGAGTTTTTTAAGGAGGCTTTGACTTCTCCTGTCACTAAGCCAAAATCAAAAAGTCCTGTCGCTGTCCCTTCGCAAATTTCTTCTGCATTACCCAACGTACAATCAATATGGATTCCCGGATATTGGCGCTTGAAGTGGCTAATTTTGTCTGGTAACCAGTAGTTACCGATAGTGAGACTTGATCCCAGCTTTAATTCACCCCGTTGCAGATTGTTCAATTCTCGCAAGCCTCGCTCGGTTAAGGAAACTTGGTCAAGAATTTTTTGCGCTTCCAGTTGGAGCAACTTGCCAGCATCAGTAATTTCGATATGGCGACCAATCCTATGGAATAGTTTCACCCCGTATTCTGCTTCCAAGGTTTGAATGGCTGCACTCACAGCTGGCTGGGTAATATATAGCGTTTCTGCAGCACGAGTAAAGTGCATCAGTTCCGCAACTGCTAAAAAAATTCGCAACTGCTCAAGCGTCATTTTAGCTCTTTAAGACTTTTTGGATGTTTAGTCTCACCGCTATAGGCTGACAATCGTCTAAAATTGTACGGTAATTCGATGTAATTAACGTAGTTAAAATTCAAATTTCCCTGACATATTGAGCTTCAACTTATCTGCTTCAGCGTAATTAAAAAGAGAAAGTCAAGTAGTATCAGTGGCGACTTCATAAGTACGTTCCTAAATTAATACTGAGTTATAAATAAAACTATCCAATTCTTTCATGGTCAACCTTACCACAAACTCTACTCTTATGAAACTGAAGTCGAAAATAATTAAACTTCTTGCACTCATTCATCCATCAATAGAGAAGAACGGAGAATGCAGAACGCACGGCTGGCAGTATTTCTCCTAATTTGTGAGAGCCTAGCTGCGGTTCTCCCCTCACAAAAAATCGATAATGTAGAAAAGGAAAGTTAACTTTTCTGGAATAAGATTTGAGTCAGTTTCATCTAGTACATTAAGAAGTTATGTCAATGCAGCTACCATTCAAATTTATGAAGGTTAATGGAGAAAATTCAGAAAAAGAAAAGTCAAAGAAACGTAGTTCAGAAAAAGTGCGGGAGCATTTAGCAAACGAACGTACATATCTAGCATGGATGAGGAGTGGAATTGCCCTGATGGGGTTTGGTGTTCTAATTGTCCGCCTTCGTATCCTCCGTCCTCCTCTTGCACCTCAAGCGCCTGGTAATGGTTGGAAGTTAGGTTTAGCCTTTTCATTAGTTGGTCTGCTAACGGTACTGCTTTCAAACCAGCATTACCTTGCTGTGCGCCGCGACATCGACGAGGATACCTACGAACCAGCAGACCGATGGGTCATCCTCTCCAGCCTCGCTGTCATACTTCTTGGAATTGGGGTTGTCTATTATGTCTTTACAGTTCCTCTAGACTCGTTAAACACAGTCATAGTTGAGTAATGAAGTTGGGTGTGGGTTGTAGGGTAGGATGTAGGGCCTAGTGAGAGGAATAGTGGCATTTTCTCCACATCCCCAGAGGCACAAGACATTGTGCTCCTACCTCTACACCCGGCACCTTATATTAAGCATTGTTACAATTAAATAGTAGGCTCTGGCAGATGCCACCATTGCTAGAGCAATTTCTGTATTACCTGATGTCGGCTCTCTAGGATAGTTTTTCCGGGGTGGTTGAAGCCTGCTTCCTCTATACTCATTCCAATGGACTCTTTGATAGAAGCGGCTGGTTTGTCACTGATCGCCCCTGAGTGTTGGGGAATCTCATTTAAGCAAACTATAGGAATCCGTCCGGCTAACTCTGTGATCTCTTTTGCTATCCGCATATGGTGACTCCGAGAGTGTCTAAATGTAATACATTGGACCCTGCTGGAAGCGAGCCTCTCTTTGCTGACACAAATCTTGAAGTGTGTAGCTTCGCAAAACCTCAACACAGGCGGTGTTGGCTTGCTCCCAGATTTCATGAACCAAATTCCTTTCCAAAGAGGGAGTAACAGAGGATTCTCTCTCTTTGCGTTCACCTTCCACAAAAGTGACAATCTCCAGCAAAGTAATTTGCCAAGGTTCACGAGCTAAAACGAAGCCTCCTCTCGAGCCACGATGACTCTGCACCACACCTGCTCGCCGCAAACTGGTAAGAATTTGTTCCAGATAACGCTCGGGTATGGGTTGCTTCGTAGTGATTTCACTCATAGTTAGAGGGGTTTTCTTTCCCTTGTTGCTTGCCAGTTCTAAAAGTGCCAGCAGCGCGTATTCAACTTTGGAAGACAGATCCAAAAGAGCGTAGTTTTGGCTATTCAAGTCCGTACTCACTATACTACTAATAGTCGATAAAATTAACGTATTTTTATGTAAAATTATTTTTTATGGCATTGTTCGGATGTGGTAGCATCCAACTGACTACACATAAAAAATCATAATTTTATCGACTTACCGTAGATTATCTAACACAATTCCCACAAATGACTTCATCGATCACAGGACTTACGCATCAGGCTTGTTTGTTAAGACTGGGTGTGGGAGAGCTAGCGCTGTACAGCGCTGTACGGAGATACCCTCCCTTATGGGAATGGCGTTGTGAGGTGTAGTGCTGATGCACATTAAATTTGCAGACAGCATCCTCTCAGGATGATTATGGGAACTGGCTATCCCAATGCCGTACCTTATGAATTACTTATGAGCCTCCCTAAATCGGAACAAAGAATGCTGCTAACTGATTTGCGAACAATCTATGAGCGTGACCCAGCAGCGCGTAACTGGCTGGAAGTATTGTTCTGCTACCCAGGTCTTCAAGCCATACTCTTCCATCGAGTAGCACACTGGCTTTATAAAATGGAGATTCCCTTCATACCTCGGTTTATCTCCCATATCAGTCGGTTTTTCACTGGGATTGAAATTCACCCTGGCGCTAAGATTGGCAAAGGAGTTTTCATTGACCACGGGATGGGGGTGGTCATTGGCGAGACAGCAGTGGTGGGGGACTACAGCCTGATTTACCAAGGAGTTACCCTAGGTGGTACTGGAAAACAGACAGGGAAACGCCATCCCTCTTTAGGCAATCATGTCGTTGTGGGAGCAGGTGCTAAGGTATTGGGCAATATTTGTATCGGGGATCATGTCCGCATTGGAGCAGGTTCGGTAGTGCTGCGAGATGTACCTAGCAACACGACCGTAGTCGGTGTTCCAGGGCGTGTCACCCGTCAGGATGAGGAGAGGACCGATGTTCTGGCGCACAATAAACTGCGGGATGTGGAAGCAGAAGTGATTCGAGCCTTATTTGAACGCGTCAAAGCTTTGGAGCAACAGATTGATCAGTTGGAGGCACAGCCCTCTTTGCACGCAATACAGGATAGCAACATCCAAATGGACAATGGCAAGTGCAATAGTGATTTGGTCATTGAAGAGTTTTTGGATGGGGCGGGAATTTAGTTTTAGCAACTTCATTAAAAGTGACAATAACAATGCAAGTATCGGTAAATAGGGGCGTATTTTTGTGGCTTTAAACTATTAGTAACCATATCAAACCCTGATGGTTGCGTTTTTTGAAGATAAGCAAGGCTTGCTCTCAAAGCCTTGTACAAATTGGGTTGTGAGTTTTCGGACAAGTCTAATTGATAGCTGCCCTGACATAAGTAGCAATTTTCATAAAGGCGGGCAAAGCCCTTAACTTTTCAATACCATAGTGCGCCGACGAGGATAGGGTGTATGAGAAGATATGCCTAGCCATGAGGCGCATAGCAATTGATTGATATCTTGCTTTAATTGCTCGATTAGTATATATTTCTAATAAGAAAAAAATGTATTGATTGTCACTTTTTCATCTATCTCCAGGACCATACTTGAGGAAGTTGAAATACACCAATTGCCTTTTAGGGCTGTGGTGTTGAGTTAAGAAAAGCTTTCTAGAGTTGTTTGGGGGATGCAAGACAGTAGAACGATGTGGCGATGCCTACGACTGTTGTTAAATGTATGGGTGCATAGTTATGGATTACTATCGGGAACAGACAACATATATCGATAAAGGTGTTTTAGCGCAGCGCTTTCTCAAAGAAATCGGTTTTCTTCACTCTGGGCTATCGTTAACTCAAGTTTATTCGACTATCAGCATCCGGTTCTTTGCATATGGTAGACAAACTGTGCGGATGCTTCTGGGGGAATGACCCAAGTTTTCTTTCACCAAGGCTTATAGCAATTTGCATTTCGATGGAATACAACTTCTTGTAAGGGCGTAAGCGCAAAGCGCAGCCTCCGCCAACGCGCAGCGTGCCCTTCCTTCGGGCATACAGCTGTTCGCGCCTACAGATGTACCTCACTCAGTCGAAAACTGCTGCAAATTTGTTTTTTTCCGTTTGGCAAATCGTTTCAGTAGATGCACGTGAGGACAAACCATTTATGTCAAATGCATCATCAAACCAAGCGCAGCAAACAAATTCTCCTTCCCTTGGTGTACTAGTTGCGTTATTTGCAGGGATTGGAGCAACAGCTTTCGGTGGAGCAATCCCCACCCACGTTTTGCCTTCTTGCTTAAAGCGAGGTTGGCTGACAAACAGTCAAAGCTTGGAAGCTTTAAATTGGTGTCAAAACCTTCCGGGAAATAGAGGTACGAATCTTTCAGCATATCTAGGATATTGCTGGCGAAAAACTCAAGGAGCAATACTGGCAACACTTGCTCTGGTGCTACCTGGATCGATAGCGATACTGGTGGCATCAAGGCTGCTATCAGAGCTCCCCCAACAGATCGTCCAAGCATCTCTAACAGCAGTTACAGCAGCCAGTATTGGACTAATTTTGGAGTTAACCTGGAAGCTGGCTAAACCTACTATCACTAACTACATTCGATTTCTAGTGGCGATTGCTACGTTTATTCTAGTAGGAATTTTCAGAATTCCTATTCCCTTGGTTTTAGTTGTAGTTGTGCCCTTTGCTTGGCATTTGAATAGCAAAACTCAAAAAAATAACTGATTTTGCAGCCGATGCACGTCTTACTTGATCTATTTTTCACATTTGCTTATTTGGGTTTAATTAGCGTTGGGGGTGCAAGCGCTGTCATCTCAGAAATGGAACGCCAAGTTGTCATTGTCCACGGGTGGATGAGTCATCAAGCTTTCGTCGAAGCTTATGCACTGGGGTTGCTGGTACCTGGACCGAATATGCTTCATGTTGTACTCATCGGCGATCGTGTGGCTGGTTTACCTGGGGCAATAGCTTCTGGGCTAGGGGCGTTTGGTCCTACTTCATGTGTGTTAGCAAGCATAGCCTGGTTAATAAAACAACCGAACCCTCCTGCCTGGATAAAGAAATTTCATGCTGCTTTGGGTCCGGTTACGATTGGTTTGATGTTGGCAACTGTTTGGAATCTTGGCAAGGATATAGTATTCCTCAAGGATATATTGAGCGCTGTCATCTGCTTTTTAGCACTACTCTTGTCGGTTCGGGGCTTACTAAATACAGGCTGGATAGTACTGTTGGCATTGCTAACAGGAGCAATTAAGGGTTTTTTTTCCAATTAACTCTTATGGAATTTAGGAACGATTATTTATTTACATTTTTTGCCTTAAAACGCAGCGGCCACCATGCTGTTATGGTTTGGCTAGCTTATCACTTTAATCTGCCTATCTTTGTTTTGAACAATATAACACCTTATACAGATCCATACTTGACTACTGGGTTTTACAATAGCTGGGACAAGGAATCAGACTGGTTGGTTCACATTGAAGATGTTGAACAAATTCGGAATTTACATAAGCACTGTTTAGTGAGTGGTGTTCTGGATTTTAATATCACCAGACTCGTGGATGGAAGAGATGTTATCTGGGAACGTCAAAGAACTATTGGTGAAAGCTTGAGGCTTTTTAACATTTTAGTCCTAAGAGATCCATTCAATATGCTGGTTAGCCGTTGGTACAAAGCTGGTCCAGTTCCTAAATTAATAGATGATTCAGAAATTTTAGATACGTGGGAAATTTACGCCGAGGAATATCTGGGAATAACTAATTTTTTAACATCCAAGATAGCGGTCAACTACAACTTATGGTTTTCAAGTATTGACTACCGTAAACAATTATCTGCACAGTTTGGGCTTTCTTTCACAGATGCTGGACTTAATGTTGTTCCAAAGGCAGCAGGTCATGGAAGTAGTTTTGATAGAACTTCTTATGATGGCAGAGGAAACCAAATGAAAGTGTTAGAACGATGGAAAGTTTGTCAGCAAGATAAACGTTTCTGCGAAGTATTTCGAGAGCGACACAAATTAGCTAATCTTTACCGAAAAATTTTTCCTATCGATTCAGAAATTGAGTCATTTATGCAGATGATTGGAATTTAGATAAAATTCAAATAAAGTAAGCAGAATCACAAGTCCTATTACAAACAGGAAATACAAAGTATGAGAGTTAAAGGGGTAATCTTGTGGCTTACAGGTCTTAGCGGTGCTGGTAAAACTACGATTGCTAGAGGGATAGAATGCGAACTTAAGGCACGTAATTGTTTAGTTGAAGTCTTAGATGGTGATGAGATTAGAAGCCATATTTCAAAAGAACTAGGATTTAGTAAGGAAGATAGAGAGATTAACATTCGCCGCATTGGTTTTGTAGCAAATCTGCTGAGTCGAAATGGAATTGTGGCAATTGTGGCCGCAATTAGTCCTTACCGGGCTATCCGTGATGAAATTCGGATGAACACTGAGAACTTTATAGAAGTTTATGTTGATGCACCACTTGAAGTTTGTGAGGCGCGAGATGTAAAAGGTCTGTACGCTAAGGCTCGCTCTGATAAAATAAAGAATTTTACGGGAATACAAGATCCCTATGAAGCTCCCATTAACCCAGAGATCATCTGCCACACTACAAAAGAAAGTATCGAGGAATGTATTAATAAGGTTATTGCTGAATTAGAGCAACTAGATTACATTCCAAAACGCACAGGCACTAGATTGTCAAACCATGATGAGAAAAATACTATGATGTTAGCCCTAGATTCAGTTTAGTATCCTACCTGAATAAATTGTCCTAGGTGTCACAATTCTCATGTTGTCAAGAACGACCTATTTTTTTGAAGAATTCATAAAAAATTCTTACTTTCTTATTGCCCAAAAACTAAAAAAATATAGGTTCGGAAGGATGTTGGAACAAAATTAGTAATTTTTTTAGAAAAAATCCGCTGTTTGGATGAGATAAAATGACACATATTATTAGTGCAGAAAATTCATTTTTTCAGTTACCTATTAGAGAATCAAAACCACGTAATAATGGATTGACAATACTAATAGATAATGGCATACCCACACAGTATTTTTGGGATATTGTTAATAGTTTTAGTGAATTAATTGATTTGATAAAATTTGGGTGGTGTACTTCTGTCGTTTCCCAAAATATTCTTAACAAGATAGAGTCTGCTTCATCCAGAGGCATAAATTTTTTCTTTGGAGGAACATTTTTTGAAAAAGCAGTAAAACAAAAAAAAATAGATTTTCTTTATGAGTATTTTAAGTATTACAATTGTCAATATATAGAGATATCAAATGGAATAATAGCTTTAACAAATAGAGAAAAGGCAAAATATATTTCAGATTTTTCTAAAGAATTTAAAGTTTTGAGTGAGGTAGGGTACAAAGACTATCAAACATCTCTTACATTATCTTCTGAGCAATGGATTGAATATATTCAAGAAGATTTGGAGGCTGGATCGGTAAAAGTCATTTTGGAATCTCGAGAGAGTGGTCGAAGTGGAATTTGTCTGGCAAACGGCGAGATAAGATATGAACTGACGAGCAAAATTATCAATTCAGGTATAAATACTAAAGATATAATTTTTGAGGCTCCCAACAAGGATATGCAAGTCCACTTTATTAAAGAGTTAGGTGCAAATGTAAATTTAGCTAATATTTCATTTAATGATATTATTAGCTTGGAAACTTTGAGGCTTGGTCTAAGAGCAGATACGTTGAATTTCTTTGAAGGTAAGGAAGCTTGACCAATAAAAGCAAAAGCATAAAGAATTAAGGATGAAACTGTATGTAATACCAACAAGAGGGAATCGGAAACTTTTGAATACCCAGTAGCGGCTCTGGTGTTCGATAAAGTTTATAGTCCACTCTTGAGACTTACAGGGCAGGGAAGGTTCTCGCCTACACGAGTGTAAACTTCATCAAAGTTGTATCAGTATTTCTTCATTAACGGCTACTTCTGGATTCTTCGACGTGGTGAAGGATATTTGGTGTACAGGGAGTTCAGCTATCCTTGCACTGAATTCTACTTTGGAATGCCAATCTTTTGCTTTGGACAAGTTCAAGACGCTTGAAAGTAAAGTTTAGTCTGAAACGTTATCAAGATAACGGCTAATCAGTCAAGGTCAATAACTAGCAGATTGGACTTCCAATCTTATTCCAAATGCAGCTAATGTCAATTCACAGTGGAGGTATCCTATGTACACGCAACAACTAAGTTTAATGTGGGATAAAGCATCTATTGCAAAGAACGAAGGGTGGAAAGTTTCTCTCACACCTGAAGTATTAGATGAAGTAAGAAGAGAGTTGGAGTTTCTTAGAAAAAATGGGAAGACATGGGAACAATTCGTTAATGGAAGTTACCAAATTCCGTACCCTGCAATAAGCAATTTTTCTAATCACCTATTAGATTTGTTATTTGGAAAATTTGGCGTGGCGTTAGTCAATGGTTTGGATCTGAAGAGCTTTTCACATGAAGAAGCAAGGCTGCTGTTGCTTATGATTGGAAGCAACCTAGGTTCTATAATTAGACAACAAAGGATTTTGCACGATATTCGTAATACAGAAAATGACAGACAAAGGACTTTTAAAACTCTAGATTTTTCTAAGAGCAATCTTAGCAGTGGACTTCATACTGACAGTAGCCACAACATTAATATAATGCCTGATGTTGTTGGTCTTCTTTGTGTACAGAACGCTCGTCAGGGAGGGGATACAAGGATTTCTAATGCCCTTAATGTTCACGAGATTCTGAAACAAAATTCTCCAGATATCCTCAAATGTCTTTACCAAGAATTTATTAGAGAGTCACGATGGGAGGGAAAGGAGCCTTCTCTACAGGAACGTTTGTCCAACAGTATTCCAATTTTTTCTTACGGATTGTTTACTGACGGTCTAAGTTTTCGTTACTCAAAGTACCGCCTATATAGACCTTATGAATTAGGAGTAAAAACTTTATCTGCTCAACAAAATGAAGCGTTAGAATGTTTAGAAACAGTACTCAATAGCCCTTCATTAGTACACACTTTTACTATGCTACCAGGACAAATTTTGTTTACAAATAACCACATTCTTGCTCATGAGCGTACTCCTTTTGTGGAATGGGATGAGCCGAGTAAACGACGTCACATGGTTCGTATGTGGGTAAAACTGAGCCGTCGTGGCTCAGTTCTGTCAAGGTGAGTCTTTGGGCAGGACGACCTGCAATAGGGTTCGGATAAGCCCCACAGGCTAAAGCCTGGACGGCAGTTTGCACACTCGGGGGAACCCCCCTCCGGGTATGCCTTCGGCACGCCTGACAGCGAACGCCAGCCGCCAAGGCGCGGGAAACCAGCCTGCAGCGCTGGACTCACCGCAACGCACTGCCTCGGCTATACGAACCGTATTGGGACGACCTGGGTCGCCACTTGACAAATTGAGGCAAAAACAGTGGCTGAAGCCCTCGTAAAACTCTGTGAGCAATTTCCCAGATTCAACAAGCACTTTTAGGTTGACAACCAACTCAGTCTATTTGTACAGGTATTTCATAATTCGGAACTGCTGAGACATAAATTTTGGGATAGTCTAGCTATCGGCATGGGTGATGAAATCTACTTATACCAATTCCCCATGAAGATGCACTTAATATTTAGCAAAGAGATTAGGTAACATCCTTGGTGTAACAAATCATAGATAATCAATTATTAAGTGCAAGTTTACAGAGAATTGATATTACAGCCCTAAAACTTGAAGGTAGTCCGGATTGTTCCTACAAAAATGCTATCGTTGTTGTCGTTGTGTTCTGGATTGGTAATAATAAATAAGCCAGGGGTAATAGCGATATTATCTGTGACTTGTAATCGATAGAAACCCTCTATATGCAAAGAGGTGTCCTTATCATCTACCAGACTACTTGATGTGACTTTTGGCGGCATACCGATGACAATCCCGGCTAGATTACCTTCTCCTCCCAAGTCTGGAAAAGCTAGAGTTATAGCATAGTTCAAGATATCTGCGCTATCATTACTAACCTCCGACTGTGCAAATGAGTAACCTAACCAACCAGAGACAGTAAATTGAGGGCTCACTCGCCAGCTGCTTTCTAAGCCAAAAGAATCTGCTGAAGTCGCAACATTACCAAAGGGTCTGATGGCATTGGCACTACCTGTACTACCTGTAAGGTTGACACCACTATTGCTACCTCCCGCATTGTAGGAGTGAACGTAAGTCAAGCCTATGTCTAAATTTTTAATTGGCTCAAAGATGAGTTGTGCCAAAGCGCCGTAGTTACCATCAAAAAGCCCATTTTTATCAGCAGGATCTTCAGGATCGCGAACCATATAGGCTAAATCGAGACTAGCGCGCTTGCTAAACTGATAATTGATAACTAACCCTGTACTGCCAACAGCTCGGTATATAGGGTTAAACCGCCCAAAGCGGGAAATGCTACCATTACCGGAGCTTTCTAAGGGGCTTAACGTTTCCACAAGATGATTCAATTCAGTATTAGCAGCTGAAACGGTGACTCTCATCTTATCGCTTAACGGAAACTGATAGTACAAGTCATCTAGCCCAAGGTCGTTGTCTTCATCTCCATCAAATCCCAAACGAGTCATCCTAGTACCTGTGACACTACCCTGAAACTCAGTTATATTTCTGGCTTGCAAACGGGTTCTTAGACGGTCTTTGCCAGTAAAGCTTGTATCAAAATTCAAACGCACGCGATTGGCAAATATGATGTTATCTTGCAAATCTGGGTTGTTATTTGGATTGTTGTCTCTATCAGATGCATCATCACCAAAAACACCAGCTACTGCAAAGATAGCTTCACCATTGAGTTTTGTGGTGGTAGAAAACTGATTTGCCTCCAGTTCAGCAGTATGGGCTTCTAGGCTATCTACACGACCGCGCAGGGTAGTCAGTTCTGCAGAGAATTCTTCTTGTAAGCGCTGCAAGGTAGATAGGTCTTCTTTTCTGACTAAGTCAGAAGTAGCTGTGGCAACCAGTTCGTTCACCCGATCTAAACAAGCATTCAAACCTGCTGCGAATTCATAACGAGTCAAAGCACGGTTACCGCGATAGGTACCATTGGGATAACCAGCAATACAACCATAACGCTCAACCAAGGACTGCAATGCTTGGAATGCCCAGTCTGTGGGCTGTACGTCAGAAAATTGAGAAACGGATGTGACTTGACCGAGGCTATGGGATTCTTGCGACAATTGGTCAACAGAAGTCACTTGTTGGCTGACTTCACTAGCTAAGGCACTGTTAGCAGCGAAAAATGTAGCAGCGAAAACTACTGGACTAAGGAGAAATTTCCAGTATAGTTTGGTCATGGTTTTTGTCTTACTCACACCTAAATTCGGTTTTATGATTTTGGGCATTGCAGATTTAACGTGAGTTCAACAGAGCTTTGAAAGGGTGTATCTTAAATAGCGGTTCTCATTTATGTTGAATACAGTTCTTTTGGGATGGGCGTCTCGCCCGTCCAGGATTGGGGGCGGGTAAGATGCCCACCCCACAAGAAAATCAGATTATCATCCATTCAATTGAACCGCTATATCATGCTTTGCTGCAAGCTGTACCCTGATGATTTCCTTGGCAGACTGTTTTCATCGAACTCGCGTTAAGTTAAGAACAGTTCATGTTCTCAGCGTAAGGGAATGAACCCTGCCTTGTCGACAATCTGCTGACCTTCTTTGGACAGTAACATATTGGCGTAGGCTTCCCCTGCTAGTTGATCGACTGTGTTGTCCTGGCGAAACACAATAAACAGACGCCGGGTGAGGGGGTAAGTGCCATCCCTCACTGCGGTAGCATTAATCCGCTTGCCATCATTTACGACGGGTTGCACATATTCTTGGGAGTTACCTTTAGCAATAGCAAGGAGGCGGATTGTTTTTTGACCAATAATTATTGAGTTTCCTCCAAAGGAAATTCCCCCAGGGGTAGAGGCAACCTGACGAATAGAATCAGTGGCATCACGAATGAACTGCACCCTGGGACTTATTTGCCCAGCTTCTTTCCCGAAAAGCTCATTGAATAAACCGGTAGCCTTAGGGTCCCTAGCAAAAGGTATGATCGGCACATCCGGTCCTCCCACTTGCTTCCAGTTGGTTAATTTACCTTTATATATGTCTTGAAGTTGAGCAACTGAAAGTCCAGGAATGGAGATGTCTGGATGGGTAAAGAAAACAAGCGCATCTAAAGCCACTGGCATTTGCTTTAGCCCAAAGCCCCGTTCTTGAGCCTTGCTATAATGAGCATCATCAAGAGATGTTCCGTACAGAGTAAAACTCAGTTGACCATTGAGCAGCATAGCTATACCCTTTTTGCCACCAGGGTTACCGTCTTTCGGTTCAGTGAAGCGGAGGCGAAAATTGGGGTGAGCATTGGTGACTGCTTCGTTCAAACCTTCAGCAGTCAGAGATGCAAAGATGCCAGCACCACCATAGTTAAATGTACCTTCTGGTACATTCGGTATCTCTTTCATAGAATTGTAAAGTTTGACATCAGAGGAGATATTCTGATTGCTGTCACTCGAACTGTAAACTCCAATATCCTCGGACTTGTTTACACTGCTGACAGTGACGAACAAACAGTACATTAACCAACTGAAAAGCAGGAACACCATACCAGAAAGAAGCCGAATTATCCAAGGTGTCAACAGCCAATCTGTCAAAGTTTTAGGCTCAGGGTTGGCGACCTTGTTGCTGTCTCGTATCAGAGAAACATTTAGGGGTTTACCGCACTTCACACAGCGTTTAGCTGTGGCAGGATTTGTATCATAGCCACAATGGTTACATACTATAACCTTTTGATTATTCGATTTGTCAGGCTCCATCTTAATTCTCCCAAGGTATGTGTTTGTACTTACGGTATTGCACCCAGGAGGTTACTGTGATGTTAAAATATATCACTAGATACTCAGTAAATTTATTAGATAAAACATCTTACGCGTTTTTTGCAACACAACAGCAGGAAGTTTGTAAAGGAACAATAAGAAATATATGTTTTAACGATAAATTAAGAGTATTATTTTTTGTAATACCTACGTATTCTTTTGTAAGAAGAAAAAGTATCTAATGCTACACAAGCTCGGGTACTGGAGTTCAAGAACAAGAGGAATTTCTCTCAGTTGAGCTTGAGCATCAAGGCGATCGCCGTAAGGCGGGCGCTTTGCGCCATCGCCCTTTGGGCACGCTACGCGAACGCCGGAGGCGGGCACTCCGTTCCATCGCGCTTTGCACAATGGCAATCGTTATCGTCAACCCCTATAGTAAGAAGTTCCACGCCGAGTCGTCTGACCCAGCGTGGAACTTCTTACACTCTTTTTTTAAAGAACTTCAGTCTCTCAACTCATAGCATAAGCTGGAAAAACTTTTGCCTGCTTGGACTTAACATAGACACGCTGGTCTTCCTGGATTTTGAGCTGATTAAACTGCTCACGGCTGAGGAAAGCAGTCACTGTTTCTCCAGATTTGAGAACCAACTCAACCCGAATTTCCCAACCTAAGTTAATAACGCGATCGACTTTGGCAGGTGTAGTATCCTCTGCAGGATTGGTCTGAATCACAATGTCATGAGGACGCAAAAATACCTGCTCGTTCGTTCGAGGCTTCAAATCTCTCTGTGGGAGAATACCAGTATTACTAGGAAGAACATTCACCGGACCAATAAAGCTCATCACAAAAGGTGATGCTGGCTGGTCATAAATCTCTGCGGAGCTACCAACTTGTTCCACTCGACCATTATTCATCACCACAATTTGGTCTGCAACCTCCATGGCTTCTTCTTGGTCGTGGGTGACAAGTACAGTTGTGACATGAACTTCTTCATGCAGTTTTCGTAACCCCGCCCTTAATTCTTTACGGACTTTCGCATCTAACGCCCCAAAAGGTTCATCCAACAGTAATATTCTTGGCTGAACTGCTAATGCTCTTGCTAGCGCCACCCGTTGGCGTTGACCTCCAGAGAGTTGGGAAGGATAGCGCTCTCCAAATCCCCGCAACTGGACTAACTCCAAAAGTTCATCCACTCGCGCCTGAATCCTAGCTTTAGGAACCTTACGAATTTCTAATGCAAAGGCTATATTTTGCCGCACTGTCAAGTGCTTAAACAAGGCGTAATGCTGAAACACAAAGCCTATGTGACGTTCCTGCACGGACTTGTAAGTAGCATCTTCACCAATTAGCCAGATGTGACCTGAATCAGGAGCTTCCAACCCTGCAATCATCCGTAACAAAGTTGATTTTCCTGACCCAGACGGTCCTAACAGTGCGACAAGAGAGCCTGTTTGAACCTCTAAACTCACATTATCAACAGCACGGAAAGAGCCATATTGTTTGGATACATTCTCAACTGCAATGCCCATAGTAATCTTCTCCAAGAAACTGATATATTTATAAACTACGGTTTATCTATCGTGAATTTGGTATTTCAGGCGACAATGTCTATTTCATCACGTTTTCAAAATCCATTTGGTGAAAACACCAAACAAAGCTTTAAGCTGCGCTCATTCTTGCCGCTTAAGCAGAACTTTCTGTGGAAAATTGAAACCGGAGTCGTGCGGGTTGTAACTTGGCATGAAGACGGTACGCTTGTCACTTTAGGAGTTTGGGGACCTGGAGATATCGTTGGTCAAGCCTTTTCTAAGGTTGAACCCTATCAGATTGAGTGTCTAACTAGGGTAGAGGCGACAATCTTGCCTCTGGAAGGGTGGTTTCCATTAACAGAGGTTATGCTTGCCCACATTCAACAGGCGGAAGAATTGATGATTATTCGCAGCTATAAGACAGTGGAAATCATGCTTATTAAACTCTTAGGTTGGTTAGCCAAAAAATTTGGTCGAGCAGTACAAACGGGACATCTCATTGATTTACGTTTAACTCATCAAGACCTTGCTGATATGCTCAATTCAACTCGCGTGACAATCACTCGCATCCTCACTCAATTAGAGGAACAGGGGTTGATTCATCGTCTCCCCCTGCATCGGATTGTCTTGAAAGAAGAAGAACTTTGGCACTATGAGATTTAGCTTCAGATGCATTTTTCAATACCAACCATCTCCGTCAGAGTTTGGCTTACCTACAATTTTTAAATTTAAAGACTCCAGGTAAGCCAAACCACGCGAAATTTGTGGTACAGTTCCACCAATTTCTATGTCAAAGCGTCCCTCTCCATTCGTGTGTTTTCCTAGCATTGCCCCCGTAATATTAACGACTAAGCCATGAGTAGCAATGAGCCGAGAAATCACAGGTTCTTGCTGGTAGCACTGGGGAATGTGCAAGCGTAGGCGAATCTTTGTAGTATTGCTGCTTTTAAAGAGGGGTGTCACCATAGAACTTAGGAGAACTTAAGAATCAAGAAGGATGAAGTAGGAAAAATTAATGAGAGATCAACACTTCATATTTCATACTTCATGCTTCACCAACTCCCTGTGTCAATGTCGTGCCAAATTTCTAGATTTAAGTCATTGATATAGGTTAAGGCACTATCAATTTGTGGAGAGGTTCCGCGTAAATCCAAATCAAACCAACCATCTCCAATACCATTAGCTCCCAACAGAGCGGCAGTGATATTCACAGTCAGACCATAGTTTGACACCAAACAAGAAATGACAGGTTCCTTGTGGTAATCCTTGGGAATTCTTAGGCGAATTCGTTTGTGGGTGAGAGTGTTATCAGACATAGTAAGTTAATCATTGTCATTGATTTTTCACACGGAAAAAGCTCTATTTTTCTTTTAATGTTTCTTCTTAATACCTGCTTTCCGTTCCAAAATTTCCTTCAGCACCAAAGTCACAACTGCAAGCAACATCAACAGAACAGCAACTGAGAAGGCTGCTTCAGTTTCATACTGTTTGTAAGCGTCTTCCACGTATAGTGGTAAGCTTTGAGTTTTCCGGGCAATGTTTCCAGAGACGACGGCGATCGCACCAAATTCACCCATGGATCTCGCATTGGTCAAAATCACGCCGTAGAGGAGTCCCAAACTGATACTAGGTAGAGTCACTCGCCAAAATATCTGCCAATCTTGAGCACCCAGCGTTTTCGCAGCTTCTTCTTGGTCGTTACCCATTTCTTCAAGAACGGGGATCACTTCACGCGCGACAAAGGGCATACTTACGAATGCTGTCGCCAGCACCATACCTGGAAAGGCAAAGATGACTTTGATATCAAATGTCTCTAACAAAGGACCAAACCACCCATTTCGCCCGTAGAGAAGTACAATCATCAACCCTGCAACTACAGGCGAGATGGAAAATGGTAGGTCAATAATACTTAGCAATAAAGCACGACCAGGGAAGTGATTGCGGGCGAGCGCCAAAGCTGCACACAAGCCAAATACCATATTGACTGGTACAGTGATAATAGCCAGTATTAATGTTAACCAAGCAGCATGAGTAAATTCTGGGCGTGTCAAATTGGAAAAAAACACATCAAGCCCTTTGTGAAAAGCCTGGAAAAAGACATTAGCCGCAGGTATGTACAGAATTAATGATAGATAGAATACTGCTATTCCAATAAGAATGACTGGAGCCAAACTCTTAGGCTTGATTTGCTTTTGATTGCCTGGTTGTCCTGTCGCTGAATGAAAATGTGGTTGTGGAAACTCATCACTACTTTGCATCATATCTTCTTCCCCAAGCTTGTAACATATTGATTCCCAGCAGTATCAACAGAGAAATGAGCAGTAGTACTATGCCAATGACAGTGGCACCAGAATAGTCATACTGTTCCAATCTTTGGAAAATCAGGACAGGTGCAATCAAATCATTGAAAGGAGTATTGGAAGCGACAATTACGGTTGAGCCATACTCCCCAACTGCGCGTGCAAAACCTAAAGCAACACCAGTCAAAATAGAAGGAAACAAGGGCGGCAAAATCACTTTGGAGAAAGTTTGCCATTGAGATGCACCGAGACTCCAAGCGGCTTCTTCAATTTCCTTTTCCATTTCCATTAAGACTGGTTGCACCGTCCGCACGACAAAAGGTAAAGAGATGAAGATCATCGCCACCCCTACGCCCAAGCGGGTGAAAGATACCTTAATGCCAAATGGTGCTAAGAGTGAGCCAATCCAACCATTATCGCTGTAAACTGTCGCGAGGGTTAATCCTGCTACCGCAGTTGGTAACGCAAATGGTAAATCTATGGTGGCATCAAGCACCCGTTTCAAGGGAAATTGATAGCGGACGAAAACCCAAGCAATCAGAGTTCCGAAGAATCCATTGATTAGGGCGGCTATTATTGCTGTAAAAAAAGTAACCTCGTATGTTGCTATTGCGATCGGACTTGTAGCAATTTCCCAAAACCGCGCGGGAGGTTCAGTACTCGCCTTCAAAAACATTGCAAGTATTGGGACAAGCAACATTACGGTCAGATATGCAAACGTAATTCGCCATGTCCAAGGAAGATTCCACAATTGAAGCAGATAGCTCTTCCAAGCCGGAGGTTTTCTCCGAATCAGTTCTCGGTGAGAGGTTGATGGAGGTGAAGATATAGCCATAAGTTGTGAGTCAGGAAGTTCAGGGAATTGGGGGATAGGTTGCTAATTAACGTCTTTGTGATTGAATTTTGTCAAAAATAGCCCCATCTTCAAAGAATTTCGCTTGAATTTGATCCCAGCCGCCGTAATCTTGAACTGTACCTAGATTTTTGACCTTAGGATACTTATTTGTAAGTTCTTTCGTTTGTGGTGTCTCCTCTATAGGTCGGAATCCGACTTTAGCAAACTCCTGCTGTGCTTCTGGAGTATAAAGGTATTTGACAAAAGCTTCTACAACTTCTCTGGTACCGTGTTTATCGACATTCTTGTCTACAATTGCGATTGGATTGTCGATGGAGATGTTCACATCAGGAATGACGTAATCAACTTTCTCGCCCTTCTGTTGTGCCAGAATGATCTCGTTTTCATAGTTAATCAGAGCATCCCCTTGATTCCGCTTGGCAAATATATCAGTTGCTTCACGCGCATCTTTTGTCAAGACGGGAACATTTTTGTAAACTTTCGTAATAAATTCTAGGGCTTTGTCCTCTCCTCCACCAGTTTTAATCACTGAATTCCAGAGGGCTAGGAAATTCCAGCGAGCGATACCAGAGGTTTTAGGATCAGCGGTAATTAGTCCTACACCATCTTTTGCCAAATCTGACCAGGTTTTGATGCCTTTTGGATTGCCTGGGCGAGTGACTAATGCAGCAACAGATTTAGAGACAATGCCGTTATTGGGGTATTCTTTCTCCCATCCTGGCTCAATCAATCCAGCCTTCTGAATCCTGTCTACGTCTAAGCCAAGTGCTAAGTGGACAAGATCGGCTTCTAAACCATCAATCACAGCACGAGTTTGAGAACCAGATCCCCCGTAGCTTTGCTCAAAGGTAACATTCTGGTTACGTTCTTTCTTCCACTGTTCCACAAATTTTGGAATAATAGCGTCGTGAGCTGCTTTAGTCACAGCAAATGAAACGAGTGTGACTTTCACATCCTGCTTATTGGCGGCTACAGGGCTTGCAGCAGAACCACCACTCTCACTGTTAGTGCCAGTGTTACTCGCACCACCAGAGCAAGCAGCAATAACGACACTCAAGCTGATTCCTATCAAAAAAAGTGATAAAAAACCTTTTAAAGAATTAAACCTAAATTTATCAGCTATTTTTAAGAGTGTTTGCCCCTGCTGCTTGAAAACACGTTGCCAAAAACTCATTTTACTTTCCCCTAGAATTTTACGGTATGTCGGTAAAATATCCGTATTTATAGTTTATTGTAAGAGATATTACAGGGGAGCAGTTAAAAATGCAAGAGAAAATATTCACTTTCTCCTGAGGAAAAGTGAATATTTTTGGATAATATTGCAGTTACAACCGCTTGAAAAGAACTTAGAACTCGAAATATTTCCAACTTACTAGCTGGGGATTCAAGAAAGAGGTTGCTATTTATGCAAACTTATGGGGTAAACCATCTTGAAATACTAGCAGTTCTCCAGGTTGGATTTGCGTCCAAAGTTCGTTGTCAGTGAGCGGAGTGGTGGCGATGACGGTAACGCGATCGCTTGGAGTGGTCAATTCACTAAAATCAACAGTTAGGTCTTGGTCAATTAAATGAGCAGCAGCAAAGGGTGCTTGACGTATGATGTAGCTGAGTTTTGTTGAGCAGTGGGCGAAAAAGTGTTCTCCATCCGAAAGTAAGTAGTTAAAAACACCTTTGTCTGCCAATATCTGGGTAATATCCCTAAGTACTGGGACAAGTTTCTCCAAGGGAGGTTTATCCTGAGGAAAGCATCCTCGCATCCTATCTAGGATAAGACAAAAAGCTTTTTCACTATCGGTATTCCCCACAGGTTGATAAAACTTCAGATCCTGGGGATGAAGATCTGGTAAATCTCCGTTGTGGGCAAACACCCAGTATCTTCCCCACAGTTCCCGCCGAAAGGGATGGCAGTTTTCCAAAACCACTTCACCTTGAGTTGCTTTACGGATATGGGCAATCACATGAGTAGAGTGGATGGGATAGCGTCGCACCAAATCAGCTACAGGAGAAAAGACAGAAGGTTTAGCATCTAAAAAAATCCGACATCCTTTTCCTTCAAAGAAAGCAATACCCCAACCATCGCGATGGTCGTCAGTTTTTCCGCCTCGCGCCGAAAAGCCCTCAAAAGAAAAGCAAATATCAGTTGGTACATTGCAATTCATTCCCAGCAGTTGGCACATGGATGTTGAAACTCTCAACTCTAGAGTAACGGCTGTGGGATCAAGATAAACCAAATTCACTTATTGATCTGGCATGAATGTTTCACTCTACAAAACTTCGTTATCAAGTTCAGTAGGAGTATAGTTTGGTTATTAAGAAGACCACAGAGTAGGAACTTAGAACTCAGTTGGGTATCCCCATAAATAAATGCGCGCTTATTTAAACAAGGACCCCGTATTTCTCGTACGTAGTATGGAGTCATACATTTTGACAGACTTCCATGTTTAAAAATAGGCGGCTCAGTTCCTTTTTACCGTTTATTATTCTGACTACTGAGTTCTGTGTTCTGAGTTCAATCTTGCGGTCATTAGTCAAGACTCAAGAGTTATTAGTCATGAGTTTTCTCCCCCACACCCCTTACTTCCTCCACTCCCTCTACTCCCCTACTCCCCAAACACCCACACCTCTGGCTGCAACCATATACCGGAAAATGTATTCCATTAACTCAATGTAATTGCGGGCGGTTTTGGGAGAAGGTGCCCAAACTGTAACGCCGTGGTCGCGGATCAGTAAAGCTGGTATTTGTGGGGGAGTGGTTGTAAAGCGCTCTTTAATTTCATCTGCAATGCGAGAAACCTGTAAATGGTTGGCAAATATGGGCATAGAACAACAAGGGTTCTCTTCCCAAACACCCAAACCTTTGAGCATCTCCAACGGTGGTAAGGGCAAGGTATCTCCTTTGACAAAGCGAGAAACCAAGCTTGCTTCTACTGAGTGAACATGGTAACAGCTCATAGCGTCGGCAAACAGGTCATAAAGAACCTGGTGAATAGCTGTTTCAGCTGAAGGCTTCAAATCAGGTGAGGGTTGCTCTACCTTACCGTTTGGCTGGATAGGCACAAAATCTCCAGGTTCTAATTCTCCTTTAGACCGACCACTGGCTGTAATCCAGAAGCTCCCATCGGGTAAACGAACCGACAGATTTCCCGCAGTTCCCACCATCCATCCTTGCTGGTAAAAGTGACGGGCATCTGAGATAAGTTCAAGACGAGGGTCAATGAGGGTAATAAGGGTTGAGCTATTCATGAGTTTCCTCATCTATATTTGACCAACAGCCTGACGAGTACGGATTTGTGTATCCGTATACTCAGGAAACCAACCTTCTGTCCCAGTGAAATACCGCACTGCTTTAATTCGTCGCGCTGGAGTGAGATAAAACCAGTGTTCAGTTCCCGCAGGTACGTTAATGTACTCTTGGGGCTGCACTGTCAGTTCTACTTGGGTATCATCAGGTCGTACAAAACCAAAAATGCCTTCCCCAGCAATGATGTAGCGGACTTCGTCTTCTGAATGAGTATGGATTTTGTCAAACTTCGTCAGCATTGCATCAAGGTTTGGGATTCCTGGATGCAGGACGATGAGGTCACGGGTTTGATAGCCTGCTGTTTGTTTGAGTTGCTCAAAATAGCCATCCAGCGATTTTAAGATTTGTTCTTTCTCATCCTCGTTGAGGCTATCTTGTGCTAATAGTTGACGCAACTGTTGACTCTCTCCCACAGCCCAACGATTGAGTTGGATGTTTAAGGGTGCTAGTTCGCGGCAAATGTCTTGCAAATCAGTATGGCGTGTTCCATCTTCCAATTGTAGAATCGCCATCTCTCACCTCTGGCAAAGATATATATTCAACGGTATCTATACTAACTTGTTATTCTTGATTGAAGAAAGTTGAGGAGCCTATCTGAGCAAGGGCGCTCATTGAGCCAACAATCCCCACCAAGAGCCGTCAGGCTGGGTGGGGAGCGTCAACAATTCAAGAATTTTGAATTGCTTTGCCCCCTACAGCCCTCTCAAAATCACCAATTCCACATGACTGGGTTATCGTCTAAATGGTCGGTTACAAGACGCCCAATGGCATCGATTTGGTGAAGTTCTTCTGTAGAAAGTTGAACAGAAGCAGCTTGGGCGTTTGCGGTTGCTTGCTCAGGATGACGCGCACCGGCGATTGCACTTGTCTGTGGTTGGGCGATGAGCCATGCCAGCGCTAACTGGGCAAGGGTACAATGATGATGGTTCGCAATGGGGCGCAATTTTTCTAAAGCTTGTTGGGCACGTTCAAAGTTTTCTCCCTGGAATAGCTTATTCTTAGCGCGGTTGTCTTGTGGGTCAAATTTGTGTCCAGATCCAAATTTCCCTGTCAACAATCCTTGAGCTAAGGGTGAATAAGCAATGATGGTAATCTCGTTTTCGATACAATAAGGCATTGCATCGGTTTCTACATAACGCCAGAATAAAGAATAGGGAGGTTGTAAACTATCAATACGCCCATACTTGGCTGCTTGTTCCAGTTGGACACGGGAAAAATTGGAAACGCCAATAGCCCGAATTTTCCCTTGCTCTTTGAGTTGGTTAAGAGCGCTCATTGTCTCCTCAATTGAGACAACTTCAGAATTGAAGGAGCCAGCGGGTCAATGAATTTGGTAAAGGTCGATGTAGTCAGTTTTGAGGTTTTTTAAAGAACGTTCACAAGCCTCAATCACTTGATTGTACTTTAAATGGTTAGCAAAAACTTTCGTGGCATACTCCACCTGCTCCCCAACATCCGATAAAGCTTCAGCAACAATGCGTTCCGAGTGTCCGTCACCATAGACTTCAGCTGTGTCAATTGTCGTAATACCAGCTTCCAATCCTGCGCGTATTGCTTTAATTGAGTCTGTATCCTCAACTCCCACCCACATTTTTTTACCAGCTTGCCAAGTCCCCATCAGGATGGGCGTGATTTTGACATCTGATTTACCTAATGTTCGCTTTTCCATAATGATTCCTTAACTTTTCTTTAATTCATTTCCTCAGACAGTGACATAGTGTATCGGTCTTGGTGTCCAATTAAATCAGAGTTACAGTAGATGCTTATGCAAGAACTGACTATAACTTCTCATGCACTCAAAGAATGGGCAGTTGCCATCAACGCCTTGGAAACAGGCAAAACAATTATGCTCCTCCGCAAGGGTGGTATCCACGAACGTGATGGACGCTTTGATGTCGCCCACAAGCAGGTTTTACTTTACCCAACGTTTGAACATCAACAGCCTTTCTTGCTCAAACGCGAGTATGCCAATCTCGTTATTCCAGTAACACCTGGTTGGCATCCAGAAACAGTCCGTATCAGCAGTTGCGCTGAGATTACGGATATTTTCCCAGTCAGTGACGAGTCTATAGTTAATGCTCTGCTTGGGTTCCATATCTGGAACGAGTACTTTATTAGCGATCGCCTCAAATGGAAACCGCGTCAGCCACTGTATATTCTCCTGCTGCGGACTTACAAACTCCCCCAAGAGCAGGAAATTCCCTATCGCAGCGAGTACGGCGGCTGCAAGTCATGGATTGATTTGGCTCAACCGATTTCGCTACAAGGAGCAGAACCAATTTTATCTGATTCGACATACACCCAATTAGTTGCCAAAATTCGCAACATCGTCAGCGATAAGTTATATGTTCCATCTACATAACACATAATTATCTAAAAAAGTACTCAAACATACATAAATTTTTATGAAGCACAGATAGGATTAGGTAAACGTAGAGACTTGCTACTTTTATCTGTGTAGCCTTGTGTTGCTAAGGCGTCTACATCTTACGTTTATTTGTTTTGAGGTTAACAGTTGTGAAGGATAAAAAAAGTACCCCAAAAGGGTGAGGATTGTCTTGACATACGTCTGCGATTATGCATCTAAAAGCTAAATAAAACACATAAGGAGTTTGCCATGCATCGACGAATGTGCTGGTTATCGAAGTCTGGAGACAATGGGGAAAAAGTTTTGCATTTACAGACTGCACCCAATGAACCTTGGCGTCCTTACACAGCTTTTCGGCAATATGCAGTTCCAGATTACGAAATACCAGGTGGTTCTAAGGGTTGGGCAACCTACCAAAAATTGTTAAAAGCAGGTTGGACTTTGATCCCAAGTGCAATGGCAAACGAGTTTAGTCCTCTCTCTACTAAAGTTAAGAGTTAATCAAAAGTCAAAAAAGTTTGACTTTTTACTTCTTATTGTCTCCCCATCGTTCAAAAACCTTTAGGGGAACCTTCACCACGCGGATCGGCTGCGCCTTCTAATGTTCCATCAGGTGTTACGACAATCGTGTTAATATTACCCCAAGGCGCAGTCTGCTTAATTTTGTGTCCTCGCCGCTGCAATTGTGCAAGAGTAAGAGCATCCAAACCAACGGGTTCCACTCTTAACTCATCTGGTAACCACTGATGATGTATGCGTGGTGCAGAAACAGCCGCGCCAGCATCCATATTGTATTCCAGTACATTCAAGATAACTTGCAGCACTTGAGTGATGATGGTACCACCACCAGGCGCACCCACTGCCATCCGGAGACGACCGTTTTCAGTGACAATTGTGGGAGTCATGCTGGATAAAGGAGTTTTGCGCGGTGCGATCGCATTTGCTTGACTACCCACAAGTCCAAACGCATTGGGTACTCCGGGCGCAGCCGCAAAGTCATCCATCTCGTCATTAAGCAGAATACCAGTTCCCGGCACCACCACCCCAGAACCAAAGCCGTAGTTTACCGTGAAAGTTAAGCTAACAGCATTGCGCTGTTGATCTATAACAGTTAGGTGACTGGTTTCGGGCGATTCATATTTAGGAGAAGAGGACGCAAAGAAGCTTTTTCGCCTTGTCTCCCCCTCGTTAGCCTGAATCAACTGCTGTAATGTCTGCGGATCTGCTGGTTTAACCTCATTTGAAGGTGTAGCCCTTTCCATTTTGATTTCTTGAAGCCGTTTTTTGGCATAAGCAGAGCTAATAAGTTGTGTGACAGGAACTTTGACAAAATCTGGATCGCCTAAATATTTGGAACGGTCAGCGTAAGCGATTTTCATTGCTTCCACCATCAGGTGTAAAGCGTCTGGGTGGTGCCATCCTAAAGATTTTAAATCGGTATCACCAATAATATTTAGAATCTGTAATAGATGAACGCCTCCTGCTGAAGGTGGTGGCATTGAGCAAATTTTAGCTTTGCGGAAATTGCCACAAAGGGGAGTGCGCCAGATTGGTTTATAAGATTTCAGGTCTTCACGAGAAATTAAACCACCGTTTTTTGCCATGTCAGACGCGATCGCACGGGCAATATTTCCGGTGTAGAAACTTTGGGGGTTCTTGGCAATTTCTGCCAAAGTTCGTGCTAAATCTCGCTGCACCAACTTTTCTCCCGGAGCGAAAAATTCTCCGTTACGAGTAAAAATTGCCCGCGCTGCTGGATTATTGAGAATAACCTGCTTGCGATCCTCATACACTTTTATGGAACGCCAAGTCTGCTCTTGAGAGAGGATGAAGCCATCTTTAGCAAGAGAAATTGCAGGTTTGACGACCTCTTGCCAAGGCAGCTTACCATAACGACGATGGACTTCATACAGTCCAGCCACCGTCCCTGGTGTCGCGGCTGCCAAATAACCGTTCACGCTGACATTTGGACGCACCTTTCCCTGTGCATCTAGGTACATATTTCTTGTGGCTTTTAGCGGTGCGCGTTCGCGAAAATCCAACGCCTTCATTTCGCCAGTTTTCGCTTGATGCAATAGCAAGAATCCACCGCCACCAATTCCTGCTGAAAAAGGCTCAACTACAGATATAGCAAAGGTAGTAGCGACTGCTGCATCAACTGCATTACCACCCTTGCGTAACATTGCCATCCCTGCTTCACTTGCTAAGGGATGTGCTGAGACTACCATTGCCTTTTTGGTCCGAAGCGGTGGGATAACGAAGGCGGATGCTACTTGGCTAGAAAATAGAACGCCAAGGGTAAAAGCTGTGAATGCAACCTGTTTACATTTGTCAAAAATACCGATTTTCATTTTTTATTGTTCTTAGGCTAGTAACCAGAAATGCATTCAAGGTAGCTTTGTGGCTTTGCACAGATTACAAATTATAATCTCATGCCAAGACGCAAAGATGCAAAACTTTTCGGCGTTGCATGAGTAGGTGCGCTGATTGTCCATCAAGGATAACAAGGATGACTTTTACCCTTTGCCTTCAGCCGTTAATTTCGACTGATAAATACAAATCCCCGTGTCTTACCGGAAACTGAATCAGCCGTTGCCATAGCCTTCCATAAATCTGCTGTTTTCACCCAGACTGGCGGATATTTATAACGAGAAACATCCATGATTAAAAATCTATCTGTTTTCTCGTTATATGCTGCTAATGGGGAAATATGCCCACCTTTTTCTTGCCCAATTTCTTTACGTAAATAATTAACTAAGATATAATTATCAGGCTGTTTTAAATTCTCTAATGCCAGTTTTCTAAAAGCTTGTAGGTTAGTGTCAGCAGCATGGTAAACCTTGACCTTAACGTTATAGCTAACTAAGAATTGCCCTATCTGCTCTAGAGTCATACCCATACGAGAAACCACCTCGGGTGCTAACACTTTTCGGGTAGCTTCGTTATTAAAAAAGTTTTCTTGAGTAAATACCCGGTAGGGAGAATACTGCTGTGCTTCTGGTGCAGGAATTTGCAAACCATTCAGTACCATAACAATACTAGCCACCCCACAATATGCCTGATTGTTTTGAGTAACAAACTGCATACTAAGTGGCAAGAAATCTTTCCTTGATTGACTTTCAAATAATAATTTTTCGCCTTCTTGTGAGTTAAAAGCAATTAAATTCTTTGGCAAAGTCAGTGTTTGAGCAAAGACACTTCCACTAGCTACAAAAGCACTTATTACTAAAGCCTTTAAAGGTAAGTTGATAGTTTTGAGTAAAATTTTATTCATGGTAATTTTTTACAAAAAAATATATTATATTGAACTTCCGGCTAAACCCTTAGCTTTGCGAAACTCGCTAACAACCTCTTTTATATCACGTAACTCGCCCTCAACTAAATAGTTTAATTGTCGCATTTCATCCGCCGAAATTCTGCCAACGAGTTGGGCGATCGCCTTCCTTAATTGTGGATACTTTTGTAAAGTTTCTTTACGTATTATTGGATCTGCCTCATAAGGTGGAAAATACTGCTTATCATCTTTCAGGACGACTAAACCCAAGCGAGAAATTTGCCCATCAGTGGAATTTCCATTCACCATGTCTACTTGCTTTTGCACCAGTGCCCGATAGATTAAACCTAAATCCATAATGCGAGGAGAATGGGCAAAGCGTAAACCGTAGGTTTTAGCCAATCCAGGAAAACCATCTTCCCTTTCCACAAATTCGTAGCTACAACCACCGCGCCACTGAGGTGTATATTTAGCAGCTTCAGAAAGAGTTTTGATATTGTAACGCTTGGCATCTTCACCGCGTATAGTCATTACAAAAGTGTTTTCAAAACCCAACGATTCCATTACTTCCAAATTGAACTGCTTGGCATAAGCTTGTTTTAAACGTCGATAAACTTCTTTTGGGTCACTAATCGCTTTTTGCTTCAAAATCCCAGTAAAAGCTGTACCCGTATATTCAACATAAGCATCAATTTTGCCAGCAATAATCGCTTGATGAGTCACAAAAGAACTCGTAAAGCGGCGACGTTCTACTTTTAAATTGCTAGTTGCTTCTATTTGCTGTGCCAAAAGTTCGCTTAAAATATCTTGTTCAGTAAAACCCTTGGAAGCAACAACAATATCTCCACCACCTCCGCTATTTGTGCTGGGGTTACAACTGGCAATTCCTAGCACTAGGGCAAAAGTTAAAAGGAAAAAGGCAAAAAATCTTTTCATATCTTTGTTCTTCACCTTGGCGTTCTTGGCGGTTCATGAATGACAACACACCTGACTTGAAAATAGAACTCAGAACTCAGAACTCAGAATGCAGAAGAAAAAATAAATTTTCATCTGTCCTGGTGTACGCAGTTCATGATGGCTATTTTCTTGTAATTTTTAATCTTCCCTCCAACCAACCAATGCCAAAATCAGCAACTAAAGCAATGATCGCCGCAGGAATCGCACCAGCTAAAAGTAACTGATTATTCACCACTGCAATACCTCGAAAAATCAACTCCCCTAAACCACCAGCACCAATTGCTGCGGCAATAGTGGCAATCCCAATCGCAATCACTGTCGCCACTCGCACCCCTGCTAAAATAACACTCAGTGCCAAAGGAATTTCTACCTGAAGCAATAATTCTCTATCTGTCATTCCCATCCCTCGCCCAGCTTCTATAATGGCTGAATCTACACCAGTGATCCCCGTATAAGTATTGCGGATTATAGGTAATAGAGAATACAAAGTTAGGGCAACAATTGCAGGGCTTGGTCCAATTCCACCAACTATAGGTACGGGAATAAGCAAGCCAAACAGTGCCAGACTGGGAACGGTTTGCAGAATATTCGCAATCCCAAGAATGGGTTGGCGGAGGTTCTTTCGCCGGGTAATTAATATACCCAGTGGAATTCCTACGAGAGTGGCAATACCAATAGAAACTGCTACCAGCAGCAAGTGTTCTAGAGTGCGTTCCAGGATTTCCGAGGCGTATTTTATTAAGAAGAAGTCACTGATATTCATAGGGCTGGTTTGAGACATTGCAGAAATGCAAGGGCTTCTGGGTGTTGAGAACGCAAAAATTCTTCGGTTGTACCCAACACAACCAATTCTCCCCCATGCATTAACCCAATTCTCGATGCTAAAACAAATGCTTCTTGGATATCGTGAGTGACAAACACAACTGTCTTGCCTAGTTCCTGCTGTAACCGTTTAAATTCTTGTTGCAGTTCTAACCGGGTAATTGGATCGAGTGCGCCAAAAGGTTCATCCATCAACAAGACTGGCGGATCGGCTGCTAGCGCCCTTGCCACACCAACCCGTTGTCTTTGCCCTCCCGAAAGTTCATGTGGATACCTTTGAGCAAATTTTTCTGGTTCTAAACCTACCAAATGCAACAATTCATAAACTCGCGTTTTAATTTGCTTGGGTTTCCAACCTTCCAAAGATGGAACCAAACCCACATTGCGTTCAACAGTGAAATGAGGAAATAAACCCGTTTCTTGAATGACATAACCAATCTTGCGCCGCAATTTAATTTCATCCCATTGAGTTGTAGGAATGCCATCAAATAATACCTCGCCTTGTGTGGGTATAAATAGGCGATTGATTAATTTCATTGTCGTAGTTTTGCCGCTCCCACTGCGCCCTAGTAATATCAGTGCTTCTCCTTGATGGATAGCGAAATTGAGGTTTGATACCAGAGGGCGGTTGTTACGGCTAAAGGTAACATTGTGAAATTCGACAGCGATTTGGTTATCCTGCGGCATGAGTCACTTGCAAGCTGGTTTTATGTCATTATCTTCTGAATTTTGCCAGTATGCGTTAGGTTTGTACTTTGCTAGATAAAGTCTATCCAAAACGGATCTGCCCAAGGGAAATTTTTTTCCCTTCTGGCATAAGTCACTTCGGGCTTTAAGTATAACTTTTTGGCACTCCATACTTACCCAATAGAGGTTGAAAATGCCAGGTGCAAGATAAGAGCCAACCACATTTTCAGTGAAATTGCTGATGGAGACATAGCATAAGTCACACTAAATTGTTATGAAATTTCTTATGAAGTTTACCAGGGATAGACATGAAATTCCAAGCTATTTGCATAAGCGCAGCCGTAACTGTTGCCATGTTCACAGGGTTAACACTGAGCCATCAGGAGTCTGCTCAAGCTCAACTTCTTCCAGGTGTTACTGTTTGCACTGGTGGGTTAGTACTAGTGAATGGAGTTTGCGTTTCTGTAAACAACACAACAGGAGTTCCCACTCCAGCTCTACTGCCAGGTTTAATTGGTTTAGGCGCGAGCTTACTACGTAAGCGTAAGGCTAAGAACGCTGAGGTTACTGAGGTTGATATCTAAAGTTTCTGACAGCTAAATACCTAGACTGTTATGTCATTCCACTGAGGGTGATCTAGCTATAAGTCATAAATGATGGCACTTTTAAGGCAAAACTTTGACTAGAGAGCCATCATTCTTAATTTATCTGTCAATTGGGTCTTACCCAGCTGATCAGGCAGGAAGTCTTTAGAGTAACGTGGAAAAGCTCTTAGCATACTACTGAGAGCAGTTAGCGGGGAGATAGCATTGCTGCTTAAGGTTAGCTCTGGAGATTGTACCAATGCATAGAATCCCAGTCCTGTAAAAATGTGGTAAAAGGTAGACAATATGGGTCGGCTGTTGTTGTGTAAAAGCCCAAGAACTGCTCACGATTGGATTGTCCTATGTGGTCTTGTAGTAGGTCTGTGGTACCTGCCTAGTTGGCTAGGAAATCTACTAAACTTGGTTGTTCACGGTGTTGCGTTTCCTTTACTTGTCTTTGTAGCTGCTTATCTGGCAATACAAGAGTTATGGCATCAGCGAAACCAACTTGCTAAGCTAATTGCTCCTGTCCAACAGAGGCGACTAGGACACATCCTAATTCTAACGAGTGTGGGTCTTTTTCCGTTCTGTCGTTTCGCCTTCTGGCCACAGGCTCTATTGTGGTTTTTGGTTTTAGTTGGGATTACTTTAAGTTCTTGGGGTGTAAGCTTCTTTAAGAAGTACCCATGCCCTACTTTCTTGATACTCCTGAGCGTACATCCAACACCAAATTACCTCGTTGATTATCTGTGGAGAACTGTTAATTACCACACTCTAGAACAATTGGTGGCTTGGAGTAGTAGTCTAGCACTTCAAGCTATAGGTCAGTCAGCGACTTCAACTCATAATTTGATCTATTTAGGCACAGGTGCAATCCAGGTAGAGTGGGGCTGTACCGGCACTGATATGGCTATTACTATGGCTACAACTAGCTTGTTATTAGGCTTAATTCTTAAGCAAAGCTGGCTGCAAACAGTAGGATTAGTTATTGTAGGGATTACTTTGGCTTTTGTTTTGAATGTACCCCGAATTATGTTGCTAGCGTTTGCAAATTCCTTTTGGGGGAAAGAAGCATTTGAATTTTGGCACGGTGGATGGGGTGAACAAATCTTCTCAACAATTCTCTTCACAATTTACTATTACTTGATGAAGGCTATTTTTTCTGAACGCTCTGTCAAATCACGGCTCTGATGTCGGTTTGATAGGCATCTAGGACATTTCATACTTCTATTTCATTCGTGCCATAATATCTGCAATTCCGAAAAATGCTATTCAAAATAGTAGCGATCGCTCTCTAAGTTCAGGATTGCAAAAGTTGGTAACGAAATGAAGATGATGCATATCGTTCGTAGTAAGCACGAAGAGTGCTAAAGTACTTACTACGCTCAAGCATTAAGCAATGAGCAATCTAGCCTTATCCGCTTGCTCTTGCACACTCTCCTTAAGCCACTCACTAATAGATTTACCCAATTTGACAGCTATTGTTGGATCTAGAGTCAAAGTCTGTTGGATTTTTTGCTGCAACTCTGGTTTCTTTTGATATGCTAGTTCGTCAATTTTCTGATCTGGAACCAATTTGCGTATCCAGCCAGGTATATCTGTATCCTTAACTAAGGACTCCCCTAGAAAATAAGCTAATATCCCAACAATCGGTGCAATGATTCCAGCAAAAAGTAGGATATGGAATAATCCTGCTAGGACAACACCTACGATTAAAGCAACAACGTGTCCAACAAATATAGAAAGTCCGGTTAAATCATCAAAAGATATGGATGTAGGAACTTTTTGAGTGTGGTCACCCAAGTCAATTGTTTTGTTACCAAAGGTGTCTAGTGGTAAACCATACTTCCTACAAATTGAATCTGTTTTTTCCCTAACCTCGTTCTGAACTTGTGACAACCACTCAACTAAACAAGTTGTCATTTTGTCATTAGCATCGTTTCCTGTTAGCCAAACTTTAGCTTTCTGCTCTATTTCAGATTCAAGAGATGAGAGCGTTATGATGTCTCTGTTCCGCCAAGATTGCACACTTGGTTTTATGACCTCATCTACCAAACCATTTGCCAGTTCCTCTGCTAATTTTTCCAAAAATGCCGGTATGTGATTTCCAACAATACCTGTCAGTTCTTGGTCAAGGAATTGACTGATTTCTTCTATAAATCCCGCTGTGCGGATGTAGACCCGTCCCCAACGTGACAATCCTCTAGCAATACTAAGTTCAGGCTCTCCGTCTCTCTTGCAAGGCAAATTGGGAAATATCTCTTGGCATATTTCTAGAACAAACCACATTTTAGAAGCACTACCTGTGAGGAGAATTGCACTGGGTTGAAAGCCTATGTGCTCTAACTTTTGTTTTACTGCCTGTAACTGATCACGGAAAGCATCATGCCAACTTTTGTTGTCAAGTTCTGGCAGAGGTTGGCTGAGGATTGCGTTCATAATTTTGCCATTAACCAAGGGCAAAAATTTAAATTTTCTTTGAATATCCTCAATACCTACATTAACTAAGTTCTCTTCGTAAGAATCTTGATAGGTAAAATACTCTTCTTTTGCTTTACGACATCGGAGTTCACAGCGATTTTTGTATATTGGGTTTTGCTCAAAAATTTTTTCAAGCTGCGAAATTTCTTCGAGTTGCAAAATTTCTTCATCTCTGAGAATTTCTCCAAGTCGTAAAATTTCTTCGCGTCCCTCCCTATATTGTCTTTGACATTCCAGCGTTTTTTTGAGAATTTCTTTTTCAATTAGAGATGCACCCAAGTCGTGCCCAAAATCTATCGGGGTGTCAGACATACCCTTGACAAGGGTGTAGTCTGTGGTGGACGAACCAATGTCGATAACCAGCACCGACTTTTGTAATTCTTCTATAGTGAATATGCCACTTTCTTTGGCATGCATTAAAGCAGCGCGTGACTCTTTGACTACGGTTGCATTTGGCAAGCAATCTTCAGAAAGAAGTTGTTTGTAACTCTCAATTTCTTCTTGCCACCATCCTGAGGGACAACCTATGAAAAAGTGGTTGTTATCTTCCAACTGAATTTGTTTAGTATCAATCAAATGCTTGTAAATAGCATTGACAAATTCTTTAATGTTTTTTTTGTATGCCGTTTCATTAAATCGCCTAGATTTAAAAGCAATTTCAAAGATGGTAGCATCAGGCATTTGACACGCCATTTCCCCTATGAAAATTCCTTTTTTAGGATGATGAGCAATGGCGGTAATTTGGCTTTTCCTATTATTAATCAGTAGACTTTGAGGAGTCGTTTCTGGATTATCTGCTCGCACCCAGGTCAGAGCCGTTTCTCCATGCCCTAAATCAAATCCTATGATTTTAATATTATGATAGTCGTGCATTAGTAATTCTGTCTGCTCCATAGAATTTATACTATTGACTCGTTTCCATGCTCTGCGTGAGAACGAGAGTAAAATGATGGATTTTGCCTATCCTACGATGCTGAAGACGATGCAGGCTCAACGACCGACCCTGGTAAGAGTACCTGATCATCTTTAACAAAAGCGTGCTTCAGGGTTATGTAATCTGTAATTTGTGGGTCGAGACTCGGCTCAAAGTAGAACATTGACCAAGCTTCCATTCCCAAGTCCTGTTCTTCTGTGGGTTGATAAACTCGTGTCTCAATTCCGTAGCGTCTCAAAATCGTTGCAGCTTGTTCAATGCGCCTACGCACGGCAATTGGGAGTTGAGTTTGTTCATCCAGTCCCTCTGCCATCAAGTCTTGTAGGTACTCTAACAAGTCCAAATGATTTTCCAAACCGGGATTGGGTGCTTTCTCTTGGGTGCCCCCGTAAGCAGCAACAGTTAGGTCAATTGATTGAAAAGCTTGATAGAGATGGTCAAGTAATTTATCAATATCGACAGCTATTTTCAACTCATTTTTAGCAGGTTCTAACTGTGGAACGATACCTGCGTTCTCAGACAACTGTGTTTGCTGAACTATTTTTCCAATCACTCCACCCGTAATTGCTCCTATTAACCCCCATGAATAACCCCCAGCCAAGGTTCCTGTTATACCGCCAGCAAGTAGGCTACTCATAACCTCGCGGTTGTTGTGTACTTGTTGTGATAACGCCTGTTTGTAATAATCCAGCGATGTCAATGCTTTTAAATTTTTTTCTACCTGAATAATTGTGTGAAATGGCGATAAAGTGTTAGAGGTTAACTCAGTCAAGCCTAGCTGGCTTTCGGATTGGGAGTTGGCACTGCTGTTAGATTTCTCTAGAGTATTTGGGGTTGAATCTTGCAGTTTGACTAATATCAAAATGCTAGTGTATTGATTGAGTGCCTTTAACATGACTATGGCAAGGCGTGCCTGTGGTGGGGTCAATCCTTTAATGTAATCACCACTGTAGTCTGCAAGCTTATTAATCTCTTCTTGAACTATCTTGAGAACTTGCTCAGTTGTTTCTGCACGTTCTAATTGAGATTTTAGCTTTTCTTTTATTTCTTTGTAATGAGATATAAGCGTTTTCATAATAAATTTCCGGGCATCCCATTTCTATGATACCCTTGCTATCTCACAGTCGATATTTATGTTGGTTGGGTTTGCACAACCCTTGAAGTAGTATTTTTAAGTATGTATTAACGTTGTGCGGATATGATATTGCTACCAAACCTCGGTTAAGTCCAAGACGAATCCCGATAGCGTATCTTCTCCTGATAGAGTAGTGGGATTGTCTAATACTTCCACATCTCGGCCTTGCCTGTATATCTCTACCTTTCGATTTTTGCGGTCAATCAACCACCCCAAACTAGCTCCATTTTCCATGTATTCCCTCATCTTTGCCCGTAACGTTTCTATGCTGTCAGAGGGTGAACGCAGTTCTACAACGAAATCTGGGCATATGGGAGCAAAACCTTCTTGCTCCTTAGGTGTGAGTGCTTCCCATCGCTCTAAGTTCACCCAAGACCCATCAGGTGAGCGGTCTGCACCATTAGGGAGGTGAAATCCGGTGGATGAGTCAAATACTACCCCTAACTTGGTTTGACGGTTCCATAGCCAAAGTTGCCCTTCAATGTCTATGTTTCGTTTTCCTGTATCGCTTCCGGTTGGAGGCATGACGATTAACTCTCCAGTCGCGGTTCTCTCTAGCCTTAAATCACGGTTAACGGTGGCAAGTTGCTGGAACTGCTCTTGACTCACTTTGAATATTCTGGGAATGGCGATGGTAGGGTTGACCATACGATAAAGCCTCGCTAATATCCTGGATTGCTAATAGGGATATCGTGACTACAGTTGAAACACACGCTCAAAAGGGTGGCGACGATAGCGACGATAAATATCAAAATTCTACCTACATACTTCCCTTATATTCTTCTAACAGTTGCGGAATGTAATCATACCCATCTACACCAATCACAGGAATGATTTTAGAACGATTTTGCTGCAATAAACTAATGAAAGCTTCTTCCCCTAGATGTCCGCGTAAACTTGTTAGCAAACTTGCTGGTTTACGCCATTCATTTGAAGAAATTTGGTTTAACAAATACATTCCCAAACACCCAGTGTAAATTACTTTTTCTTGGTCTTGTAGATGATAATAAGCTTCTGCCAAATTAGCCAAATTTAAACCTTGGAGATACAAATCCCCAGAAAATTGTGCTGCTTGGAAGCCGTCTTCCAAATATTTCATTGCTGTTTGAGGTTGTTCAATAACTAAATAGGCTATCCCTAAACTACTAAAACAGAGAGCTTTACTTTGAACATCACCCAACCTTTCTGATAGTGTTAAACCTTGTTGTAAGTAGTTAATTGCTGTTTCATAAATCTCTGGTTCTGTTTGTTCTAGCTGCTGTGCTTGCATGACTTCGCTGTAGCCCAAATTGACCAGAGCATTTGCTTCTCCCGTGCGATCGCCGGTTTGCCGACTAAGTATTAATGCGCGTTGGCTGTAGTCTATTGCTTCAGCATACATTTGTTGGGCAACGCAGCTACGGCTGAGGTGGTTGAGATTGGCAATTTCACAAGGGCGATCGCCTGCATTGCGTGCTATCTCTAGTGCTTGCTGATGAAACTGACCAGAGCGCCTATATTGCCCAAAGGCTCGCTGAGAATAGCCTAATAGTGTCAAAATTCGTGCTTTTTCCTGAGTTCCCTCTACTTGACGCAGTGGTTCATCCAGGTAATTCAGCGCATCTCGCAAGTAGGTGCCAGAAAAAGAGGCAAAAATTCCCCCGTACAAAGGAAAGTATGGACGCTGTGCAAAGGTTCGCAGAATCTGTAGCATCACTTGAGAACAACCAGCAGTATACACCGCCGCACTGCTACTAAAACCATCTGCCAGTTGACTCCAAATGACTGCAAACGTCAAAAAAGTCGAAATCGACAACTTTGACCCTGCCTTGACATTGTATGGTTGTTGGTCAAACCAGTTAACTAACCCCCGTTGCAAGTACTGCAAAATCACTGCCATTTCTACCCAGTCGCTGAGGGTGATACTGCGCTGCTGTTGGGCAAAGTCTATTGCAGATTGCTCCAAAGCTAAGGTGCGAAACAGTGCTTGGAGGAAGGTACTATTGACTTGCTTTGCCCAAGTTGCCCAAGGACCTTGTTCTCCCGGTACACCACCAAATCCCAGCGACTCCCGGCTTTGCTCGTACATCCAGCTAATCAAGTGGTCTTGCAGTCGTTGCCAAGCAGCCACACCACGGGTGATACCTTCTGATATTTCTTGGAAATCAGAATCTGCGGTGGCGAATTGCTGTAAAGATTTTGACACTTGCTGTATTTGCTGGAAGTTTAGAGCATTCTTGCGGTTGGGGTCAGTTATGCGTAAGAATGCAGCTAGCCGCCCCCCTGTTTGGGCAGTGGTAATTTCTTTTATTGCTGAGACGATAGCTTCTGTGGCTTTATTTTGCTGTTGAGCGCGTTGCCATTGACTTTGAATGGTCTTAATTGCCCTGAGACTACGGGTTGCTTTCGCTTGCTTGAGTTCATCTTTTTCGGTGTCTACTTGTTGCTGGGTGGAATTGAGGCGATCGCTCAAAGCTAGCTCAAAAACTTCCCCCGTGTCAGCCGTCACACCTTTAAGCAACATTTGATACACATGCTCTTGGGAACTTATCTTGCCCTTGAGTGTGTTTTGGACAATTTCGTCGATTAAGGCGAGATACTTTTCGCGCAATGGCAGAGAATCAGACACTTTAGCAACCAGAAAGCGATACGTCAATTCTAATTCCAGAGTCGGTCAAACTGCAGAAGCGAGTGGAGGGAGTGGAGGGAGAAAAAGAAATTAATTTGACTTCCCCTACTTCCAAGTGTCTAAAGGATTTTTGGCTAAGGCACTTACAAGAAAAAAAAAGCCCAACGCAAGTCCTGTGCCCTTCGGGTGCTTGACAACCTCCACGCGCAAAGTCTGCCGGACAGAGGATTCTGTCCGGCAGACTTTGCGCCAACTCGTACACCAACTCATTATTGAAGGTTGGGCATTTTTTTATTTGGATCTCCCTAAACCGTTACGAGTTAGAATTGACTCTTAAGAATCCGTTAACCTAACTATGGGAGTGTCAAGCAGCTTTTGCGTTATTAATAGTTAAATGTAAGACATATCTTGCATTCATGTTAAGAAAGCTGGCACAAGCGAAAAATGGCTCGCACCCCCACATTAACCTTTGATCGTGGCACGTTAATTTTGCATCCGCCACCACGCAGCAAAGCTTGGATGGATTATGCTACATGGGATGATAGAGTGGAAAAATTCCGCATTCCGGCTATCCAGTACCGTGCTTTAGTGGAAGCACTGCAAGCGGAAAATACTGAGTTTATCGATGAAGCTAAGGCATTTTATCCCATAGAGTTGGTTCCTAGTCTGGAAATGGAACCTTACCCCCACCAAAGTGAGGCGTTAGCAGCTTGGAAACTCGCAGGAAGACAAGGGGTGGTTGTGCTTCCCACAGCAGCGGGAAAGACTTATCTGGCGCAAATGGCGATGCAAGCGACACCGCGCACGACGCTGATTGTTGTACCAACGCTGGATTTAATGCACCAGTGGTATGCACATCTCAAGGCGGCGTTTCCCGATACTGAAGTGGGGTTGCTAGGGGGTGGTTCGCGGGATAGAACACCAGTACTGGTTGCGACTTACGATAGTGCCGCAATTCATGCAGAAACTCTGGGGAATCTGTATGCTTTATTAATTTTTGATGAATGTCATCATTTGCCAACAGATTTTAGTCGAGTGATTGCAGAATACGCGATCGCACCCTACCGCTTAGGACTCTCCGCCACACCAGAACGCACAGATGGCAAACACGCCGACTTAAATATATTGATAGGAAAAGAAGTCTATCGTAAAAGGGCTGAAGATTTAGCAGGGAAGGCGCTAGCAGAACATGAAATTGTCCAAATTAAGGTCAAATTATCACAGCATGAACGGGAAAAGTACAATCAGCTGATTCAACTTCGCAACGAGTTTTTGAAGGAATCAAAGATTTCTTTAGGGAGTCTTCAAGGGTGGCAAAGATTTGTGCAAATGAGTGCGCGATCGCAAGCTGGACGTAGGGCAATGTTAGCACACCGCGAAGCGAAAGAAATCGCTTTGGGGACTGATGGGAAGATAAGACTTCTTGCGGATATTTTGACAGAACATTATCCAGAACGGGTTTTGATTTTTACTGCTGATAATGCCACGGTTTACCTGATTTCCCAAGAGTTTCTTGTGCCAGCAATTACTCATCAAACGCCTGTAAAAGAACGCCATGAAATATTAACCAAATTTCGTGAGGGAGAATATAAAACGCTGGTTGCTTCTCATGTCTTGAATGAGGGTGTTGATGTTCCTGCGGCTTCTATTGCTGTTATTTTATCTGGTACCGGTTCGGCACGCGAGTATATTCAAAGATTGGGAAGGGTGTTAAGAAAAGGAAAGGATAATAATAAGCAGGCAATTTTATATGAGGTAGTAGCAGAGGATACGAGTGAAGAGGGAACCTCGGCGAGGAGAAGAGGAGTGGAGAGAAACGTTCGCGCAGCGTGTCCGCAGGACATACCGCAGAGGCGCAGAGGAGAGGAGGAGAAGAAAGGGAATTTGCGGGTTGTTTATGGAAGTGGAAAGGAAAAGAGTCTTAAGGCTGCTGAACAGTTAGAAATAAATTATAAAGTTCAAAAAAAACCGCCGATAAACCCGGAAGAAACCTAATCATGTTTCAATAATTATCTGCGTCCATCTGCGGTTTAAAATTCCAATGTTACCAACAGAGTTACTCAGTCACAGACAAAACGGCGAGGAAATAATCCCGAAGAGACTGAAGATTGATGATCAGAATTTGGCTTTAGCCACTGAGTTAATGGCTTGTTTTCAAAAGGCGGTAGGTGATACTCAGGGTGCGCTTGAGCGTCAGTTATTGGAGTTGGAGGGGGATACCCCTGATTATAGGTTGAAGCGTGGTTTGGCTTATATCCTTAAGAGCAGTTTTTGCACGTTTGAGGTGGTGAGTCCTTTGGAACCTCAAATGTTACGAGAAAGGGTTTTTGCTCTGGCGGCGAAGTCTCCTCCGAGTCGAGAATTAACACAGGTGACTGTGACAAAAATTGCTGATGAGTTGAGTCATGAACTTGAGCGCGAAGTTTTGCCGAAACAAGTTCGTGAAGGGTTATATGCAGATTTGTCTGAGAATAAGATTTTAACTACTTTTGATGCACCAGCACCTAAGGAAGTCTTGCATCGATACAATTTATCTCAGGTGCAGGGGGTGTTTTATAAGGCGAGTCAGTTGGTGATAAATGCTCATCGTAATGTTCCGGGACAATATAAGCTTTTGTTTCGCTATCTCAAGCTGTTTCAATTAATGTCTTACATAGAGGGAGATGCTGACCACGGGTTTACAATTACGATTGATGGTCCTACGAGTTTGTTTACTCCAAGTACGCGCTATGGTTTGGCTATAGCGAAACTTATCCCGGCTTTACTTCATGTGACAAAATGGAGTCTTTGCGCCACGCTGCAAATTCGTGATGTCTACACAAATACTTGGAAAACAGGACGTTTTACCCTCAATTCAGAGTGTGGTTTGGTGTCTCATTATTCAGCCGGCAAGCCATACGATAGTATGCTGGAAGAATCTTTTGCTAATAAGTGGGAATCAATGAAAACTGATTGGGCATTAGAGCGAGAAGTTGACCTCATTCCCATTCCTGGAAGTGTCATGATTCCCGATTTTAGATTAGTTCATCCTGATGGGCGATCGTTCTTATTAGAAATTGTAGGTTATTGGCGACCGGAGTATTTACAAAAGAAGTTTTCACAGGTGCGACGTTCCGGATGCAATAACTTGATTTTGGCAATTTCTGAGCGATTGAATTTGGATAAAGCAGGAGTCAAATTAAATGATGTGCCTGCTAGGATTGTTTGGTTTAAAGATAAATTGCTGCCAAAATCGGTGTTAGCAGTGATGGAATAAAAAGGAGAATGACACGAAGACTACTGAAACAAATGCCACGGTTAGAGCAGAAACTCTATAAACGGAGAGGGGGGGATTCGAACCCCCGTTAGGTTACCCTAAAACGCATTTCGAGTGCGTCACCATCAACCACTCGGACACCTCTCCAAAGCTATTTGCAGTCAAAAGACCCTGAAAACTGTCAAATAATACTTGTTAATTATAACATCTGGTATGTATTTGACGGCGATTGCCCGTAAGGGCAAATCGTCGCACCACCTCTAGCGTTTAGGTAAAAGTCAAAGGACGTACACTACACAAGCGTTTAAAGTCTTCTGTTTTGAGGTCTTTTACCTGTTCATAGGTCATATATATTCCCCACTTGCATCGACTTCTCCCATGCAACGGGGAACTTTTGTAAGAAGTCTATTCCCCCCAAGGCGAGGGGATAGTCGTTGTTGAAAGAACCTCATTTGCTACCAGATAGATAGCAGTTTTGCCACAGGTAGGACAGGGTAACTTAAGCTCCTGCACTGGAAGATGTCCCTTGCATTCAGTCAACAACCCTTGGCGGCAATGATAGCACTCGTAAAAAACTCGGCTAATTGGCTTGTTGCAATCTAAAATTTTTATATGCTGACACGGCTGTGGCACTGGCTCTGGTTCTGGCAGCTTGTAAGGTTTTCGGTGATAGGGCTGTTCTCGTGGATTAATCATTGGTCCTCTGGGTAGGGTCGTCATTAGTCATTCTTCAATGGATGAATGATAGCACTGTGCAGGATACCGTTAGTTTGCCCTACTTGAGGATGATTCTGGTAAGTTTGCGCCGATTAAGTTTGCTTCATGCAGATCCACACCGTCTAAATTAATGCTGCTTAGATCAGCATGACACAAGTCAGTTCTTGACAAAATGGCTTTGGTCAAGTTTACTTTATACAAATCTGCCTTACTCAGTTTTGCTCCTGTTAGGTTTGCCTTGCTCAGGTTAGCACCTGCTAAGTTAGCACCGCTCAGGTCAGCGTAGCGTAAATCTGCACCTTCTAAATTTGTGTTGCTCAGGTCAGCGTAGCGTAAATCAACTAACCGTAAGTCAGCCTTAGCTAAGGTAGCCTTGTGCAAATCCACTTTGAAAAGACTCGCTCGGATCAAATTTGCTTTGTACAAATTTGCCCAAATCATAAAAGCTTCGCTTAAGTCGGCTCTCCATAGGTTTGCTTCCGCCAAAGTCGCTTCACTTAAATTTGCTCCTCGCAAATTCACCGCTGATAAAGCCGCTCCAGTTAGATCCGACTGACTAAGATTGATTCCGGCTAAACAGATTTCGTTAAGGTGAGCTTGTCGCAAGCTCACTTGCAAAAAATCCCTATTACCAGCCACGTAGTGTCTTATCAGTTCATTGGCATCCATAATACAGACTGCAAAGATTGGCATTTCATAACCTGGATTTGACTAGAGAACCATAGGAAGCAATTTAAAATTCAAAAATCAAAATTGGGAAAGCTAGTTTCCGCAATCATCCTGGCAGGATGGTTTCTGCAATTTAATGTGCTTCAGTCTGTCTATTCGGCGATAACTGCATTGTCTTTGGTGTCATGCATGATGGTTTTTAGTTTTCATATTTATGTAAATAAATGTAACAAAATATTAAGACTATTCGAGCAATCTTAAGGATTTTCTAATTAGTTTTGCTTTTAAAATTCATAAGTAATACTTATAAAAAACTTGATACGTAGCTGCTCAAGAACTGCTTTCTTAGGACGCTCGCTTATGAGAGTGGAGACAGAGTGTGAGGCTTTGACAATTCAACAAAATTATGAATAAAAAAAATCATTTTGAATTTTAAACTTTTCTAGACCCTAACTCTTACTTCTGGTAGTATTTTTGTTACATTTTTCATGCATTTACCTAAAAAATGGATAGCGAAAACAGTCGTTCTTATTGGCGTGCAAACACTGCTTTAATTCGCAACCTTTTAATAGTTTGGGCGCTGGTGTCCCTCGTTTTCAGTATTTTGTTAGTACAACCATTAAATGCAGTACGTTTTTTTGGCGTACCGTTTGGCTTTTGGATGGCACAGCAAGGTTCAATCTTGATTTTTGTGGCGTTGATTTTCATCTACGCCTTTCAAATGGACAAGTTAGACCGCAAGCACAATATTAGAAGGTGAGGAAAAGCCGTGTCAGTTGAAATTTGGACTATTTTAATAGTTGGACTCTCCTTTGTGTTATATCTCTACATTGGTTGGCAATCACGAGTTCAAGATAGTAAAGGCTTTTTTGTAGCGGATCAGGGAATTCCCTCCATTGCAAATGGTGCCGCCACTGCCGCTGATTGGATGTCTGCAGCCTCGTTCATTTCAATGGCGGGGCTGATTAGTTTTATGGGCTACGATGGCTCCATTTATTTGATGGGTTGGACGGGAGGGTATGTGCTGCTGGCACTGTTGCTAGCTCCTTACCTCCGCAAGTTTGGTAAGTATACAGTACCCGATTTTGTAGGAGACAGATACTACTCCAACATTGCCCGTCTGGTGGCAGTTGTGGCAGCCATTTTTGTCTCGCTAACTTATGTTGCCGGACAAATGCGGGGGGTCGGTATTGTTTTCAGCCGCTTCCTGCAAGTAGACATCAACACAGGCGTCGTCATCGGCATGGTCATCGTGGGCTTTTTTGCTGTGCTGGGCGGCATGAAAGGCATCACCTGGACACAGGTAGCACAGTACGTCATCTTGATTGTTGCTTACCTCATTCCAGCGATCGCAATTGCTGTATTGCTTACAGGCAACCCGATTCCCCAGTTTGCATTTACCTTTAGTGATATTGCCGACAAGCTGAATCAAATTCAGGTTGACCTCGGGTTTGCACAGTATACTCAACCATTTGTCAACAAACCCATGCTGGACGTGCTATTTGTCACCATTGCCTTGATGGTGGGAACAGCCGGGCTACCCCACGTTATTGTACGGTTTTATACAGTACCTGATGTGCGTTCAGCTCGGTTTTCTGCTGGTTGGGCACTGTTATTCATTGCCATTTTGTATACTACGGCTCCAGCTCTGTCCATGTTTGCTCGTTACAACCTGATTAATTCCTTGCACAACCATACTATTGAGGAAGTGCGCCAGTTAGACTGGGCAAACAAGTGGGAACGCACCAAACTGCTGAGTTTTGAAGATAAAAATGGTGACGGACGGCTACAGCTAACTCCAAAAAAAGACACGAACGAGATTACGATTGACCGAGACATCATTGTGCTTGCAACTCCAGAGATTGCTAAACTGGCTCCTTGGGTCATTGCTTTGGTAGCGGCTGGGGGATTAGCAGCAGCTTTGTCTACAGCATCAGGGCTGTTGCTGGTCATTTCTAGTTCCATAGCCCACGATGTCTACTACCGCATCGTCGATCCGGGAGCATCAGAACAAAAACGGCTGTTTGTCGGACGCCTGATGGTTGGTTTATCCCTCGTTGCTGCTGGATACTTTGGCGTAAATCCACCAGGGTTTGTCGGTGAGGTGGTGGCTTTCGCCTTCGGTTTAGCCGCCTCTAGTTTCTTCCCGGTGATCTTCCTTGGTATTTTTGACAAACGCACCAACAAAGAAGGGGCGATCGCTGGGATGCTGACAGGTTTAATTTTCACTACCGCATATATCGTAGGTGTTAAGTTCGGGGGTATGCCACCTTGGTTCTTTGGGGTTTCTGCCGAAGGAATTGGCACTGTGGGTATGCTGCTGAACTTGATTGTTACCTATGTGGTGTCTCGTCTAACGCCACCTCCTCCAGCAGAAATTCAAGCGCTGGTGGAGGATTTACGTAGTCCAGATATTGAGGAAACACAACCAATTGGGACTGTGCATTAGTAGAAACTAAAATCCCTCCCCGCATCCGGGGAGGGGGTGCGGTGCTTTTGTTGCCACTTACCTCTGCAAACTACGCGGATCTAAAGCATCCCTTAGCCCATCACCCAACAAGTTGAAAGCCAACACCGTGAGAATAATCAACACAGCCGGGGGCCAAACCAGCCAAGGTTGCAACACCAAAATTGAAGCGTTAGTTGCCAGAGATAACATATTACCCCATGACGGGTCTGGTTGTTGAATTCCTAATCCGATGAGACTTAATACTGCCTCTGCCGCAATAAAACTAGGAACGGAAAGTGTTGCGGAGATAATTATATAAGTAGCGGTTTGCGGTAATACGTGACGGAGGATAATGTAAAGTGGATTACCACCCATTGCTTTTGCCGCTTGGACATATTCTCTCTCTTTAATAGAGAGGACTTGTCCACGAATAACTCGTGCTAATCCAGCCCAGCTGATAAACGAAGTAATCACAACAATCAGCAAAAAGCGATCAGTACTAGATAATCCTGGTGGTAGTACAGCACCCAAGGTCACCAACAGATAAATACTGGGAAAAGTCATCAGGACTTCGGCTAGGCGCATGATAACACTGTCAGTCCAGCCACCGAAATAGCCGGAAATTCCCCCAATCAACATCCCCAAGGGAAAGGTTAAGGCTACTCCAATAATCCCAATAAATAAGCTGATACGACCACCATATAACAGGCGACTAAATTGATCCCGACCTTGTTCATCTGTACCTACAAGGTTATACTTTGCCTTACCGACAGCACCAAACAAATGTATATTGAGCGGGATACCACCAAATATTTCTACCTCGTCCCATTTTGGGGGTAAAGGCAAACTCACCCTAAACAGACGATATTCTGGTCCGGTGACAAATAATCTTAGAGGAGAGGGCGTTTTGAAGTCTACAATGATTTGGCGATCGCCCGTTTTTAAATCTGTGTCTCCCTGAGTTGTCGGATAAATATGAGGACCAATGAATTGCCCTGTTTGTTGAGAAACCCAGTAAATGCGAGTTGGTGGCAATAGAGAACCATTTGGTTGTGAGACGTAAGGATCGTAAGGGGCGACAAAATCCGCTGCAATCACTGCTACATAGAAAACTAAGAGTAAAATTGCCCCAAATTTTGCCACAGGATTTTTCTTTAGTCGATGCCACCAATTCATAGTTTTTTGTCGAGAGTCAAAAGTCAAGAGTCAAGGGTCAAGAGTCAAAAGTCAAGAGTCAAAAGTCATTTAAACTATGGACTCTGGACTAGGCAAGGAGTTTTTCAATGAGATACAGGGTTTCTTCCTGAGGTTTTTCGTGTTCTACAACAAACACATTTGAGTAGAGATTAGCAATAATTTGCTTTCCCTGCTGTGTTAGGGAAAGGTAGCGCAATGCATCTTTGATATAAGGATAAACGACATTCCAGTAGAATTTGGCATAGTTCTTGCGTAAGTCGGCGGGGGTTTGATAACCCAACACCTTATTCATCCCGGTCTCTTCAAACTCATAGAACAAAGAAGTAATCTTTTTTAAATAACGCGGGTCACTTAATTGTCCGATTAAATCAGCAGCACGCACTAAACCTGCAAAATTATTTGTATCTTGATGGTCTTCTGCGGCTGGTACTGGAAAACGAGTCAATTCAATATTGCTCTTTATGACCTCTGAATCTATCAATTTGTGACCACCAAAACGCTCATCAATGAAGAGTTTGGCTCTGTCAACATGATACGGTGTGAGACTGGCATCAGAAGCTCCAGGAGGAAGAGGAATCATTTTCCCATCTTTCCCGGTAGAATACAAACCTTCATCCTCGCGGTCTTGTCGGCAAACTCCTTTGACATAACCAATATCATGGCATACCAACGAGATAATAAAATGCAACCAGTCTTCACTGGAAACACCACCTTCACGGATATGTCTGCCGCGTAAAATTTCCTGTCCAACAAGGGTGACTAGGATGGAGTGTTCTACATTATGATAGAGGGCATCACTATTGGCAATGTTTTCCAAAGCCATATTGCCCGCCCAAGCTATAATATCTTGGTAATCGTTTTTTAAGCAGCCATAGGTGCGATGGTAGCCTTCGCGAATTTGTGCTACAAATGCATCAATTAAGATTTCAGTGGCATTAAACATAATAGTAGTTACTTAGTTTAGATACCAAATTATTTATTGGTTTCTCTCAAATTTGTATAATTTGGTTGTACTTGGAGAATTCACAAGAATGCAAATAACTCCTTGTAGCTCCTCATAGGTAAACATATGTGCTAGCAGTCTGTAGGCGAGATGTCGCAAATCTTTACGACTTTAGCACAAAACCAGCTATGTCTTTGGAGCACACAAATCCAAACTACCACGCGAGTAGAGGTTTTGGTGTCGTGCTGTTAATGGGGATTCTCAATCTGCCACTTGCTAGTTGAAATGGGCAAATCATGTTATAATAGCTGATAACTTTATTTCGGATATCAGCTATTTGCGGGTGTAATTCAGTGGTAGAATGTCACCTTCCCAAGGTGAACGTCGTGGGTTCGAGTCCCATCGCCCGCTTAGAGAAGTGGTATGACTGTACTTAAGATGTGAGTTGCTGTACATTCACAAATTAGATGTCGCTGTTCACAAAGTGATGTCGTTTTTGCCAAATTCACGTCGTTTTTTCACAAAATAACGTCGCAATTAATAAATTTAGGTCTTTTGCTTACTTTGAGGTACCGTTCACAAATTAATGTCGCTGAAGACAGTGTAAACTTTTTACAAAAAAGCAACGCTAACGCCAGTTAAAAAAACCATTACATATAGTTTAACTTTAGCTGAAAAGGAAAAGACTAAGTAACTATCTCAAAACGACAAAACTACTTATTACGGTATTTTAGTAGCTAGGAAGTAGTGTTGAATCTGAAATATAAAAAGCGTGATCGGCTTCGCCGAACCGTAGGCGATCGCCCAGAAATACAAAGCTGTTAGTATTGTTCTACCAAAGATGAGCGATATGCGGGAAATATTACAAAGCGAAATTCAGTCAACAGCAGAGCAAAAATGTCCAGGTAGCCTGGCAACCCAACAAAAATATGCCAAGGAGTATCGTGTCAGTGTTCACCGTTGGAGTTACGGCAGATTAATCTGTCACTGGCACTTAAACGGCATCAATTTGTACCGACGACATTTAATAAGTCACTGTACAACACATTTAAAGTCTAATTGCCACTGTTGACGGCAGTAAGCGAGTAATGGGACTCGAACCCTTTCAACCCATCCCTAAATGATAGAATACTTTGTTTTCCTTTCAACTCGCCCTACACGGGGAGGTTATTGTTACTCATATAAAAAGTTGCTTGGTCTTCTGTTAACCACTTTCAACCCGCCCTACACCGGGAGGGTTATTGTTACGATGGTTGACAGATGTACATTCACAAAAGAGCATATCTGCAAAGATCTGATGTTTTGTTTGGTAACTTTGAGAGTAGCTTAACAAACTACCCCTACAGCGCTAAGGATATCAGTCAGGGACAAGTTTTTATTTTTCGCTCCCCACCGACGTATGCCCAGCTTTTTGCGGATGTTGGGTTTAATGTCATGAATTATCCTTTAACACCTAAAGCTTCTCGATTTAACACCTGATTTAACTTACCACTCCGATAACCTTCTAAATCTAATGTTACGTAGATAAAACCAAACTCTTGAAAAGCGGAAACGACTGATTGCAAATCAATCTTCAACACAAACTCTTTGATTTGTTCTGGCGGTAATTCAATTCGTGCTGTATCACCTTCGGAACGCACTCGCAAATTCAGATAACCCAACTTTCGCAAGTATATTTCTGCCCTACCCACTCGTTGTAGCTTGGCTACCGTAATCTCTTCACCGTAGGGAAAGCGGGAACTTAAGCAGGGTTGTGCGGGTTTATCCCACCAAGGTAAACCGAGTTCTTTGGAAATTTGGCGAACTTGAGCTTTGGTGATACCAACTTCTGCTAAGGGCGATCGCGCACCTCTTTCTTTTGCTGCTTGAATTCCAGGGCGATAATCATGCAAGTCATCAGCATTTACTCCGTCTACCACGTATGGATAACCCCATTTGATCGCCAAGGGTTTGAGAGTATCATGCAGTTCACTTTTGCAAAAATAACAGCGGTTAACAGGGTTGGAAGTGTAATTGGGATTTTCCATCTCGCGTGTTTGGATAATTTGATGAGGAATCCCAATAGTTGCTGCTTGAATGGAGGCGTCTTCCAACTCTTCGCTTAACAGTGAGGGAGAAACAGCTGTGACAGCCAAAGCGCGATCGCCCAAGACATCATAAGCAATCTTGGCTACCAATGTGCTATCAACGCCACCAGAGTAGGCTATCAGAGCTTGCTCCATTTCTACAAATAACGCTTTTAGTTGCTCAAGTTTCTCTGTTAGCATCTTTTCCAATCCTGTCTAAACGCTATTGCACCCGATGATTTCCATTTTAGGTGGGCAATCAAGAGATTTGGGAAAAGGTTACAGCTTATAGGTTTATACCATGTCAATTAAGAGGTATTTGTGACAATTCCATAGGTGTAGAGACGTGCCATGGCACGTCTCTACTTCGGCAATCGTGCTTACAAACCATATTATCTGAAGGTATTGACCTGTATACCACACATTATTTCGTGTAATTTCTATGTTGTAATGACGGAAAACCAAGTAAAAGACTATGAATGCACAACTCGCTCAATTAATTGTCAACGGTATTGCTGTGGGGAGCATTATTGCTTTAGCAGCAGTTGGACTCACTCTGACCTACGGGATTTTACGGTTATCTAACTTTGCTCACGGTGATTTTGTAACATTGGGGGCTTATCTGACGCTGCTGGTTAATACCTTTGGTGTCAATATTTGGCTGTCTATGGTCATTGCTGCGATAGGGACGGTAGCAATCATGCTATTGTCGGAGAAGTTGCTGTGGTCAAGAATGCGCTCTATCCGTGCTAATTCCACCACTCTTATTATTATCTCTATCGGGCTTGCCCTATTCCTTCGCAATGGCATTATCCTGCTCTGGGGCGGTAGTAATAAAAATTACAATCTGCCTGTGACCCCTGCTTTGGACATTCTGGGCGTGAAAGTACCGCAAAATCAATTGTTGGTTCTATTTTTAGCAGTATTAGCAATTGTAATACTACACTACCTTTTGCAAAACACCAAAATTGGCAAGGCAATGCGAGCCGTTGCAGACGATTTGGACTTAGCTAGGGTTTCTGGTATCAATGTAGACAAAGTCATCCTTTGGACTTGGGTTATTGCTGGTAGTCTGACATCTTTAGGCGGAAGTATGTATGGCTTGATGACAGCTGTGCGCCCCAATATGGGCTGGTTCTTGATTTTACCTTTATTTGCTTCAGTCATTTTGGGAGGGATAGGCAATCCCTACGGTGCGATCGCCGCAGCTTTTATCATTGGTATTGCCCAGGAAGTCAGCACTCCTTTGCTAGGTTCTCAGTACAAACAAGGAGTGGCTCTGTTAATTATGATTTTTGTGCTGCTTGTTCGTCCTAAAGGTTTGTTCAAAGGCACAATTTGAGCAACACCAGAACATAGGAATTGGGAACTGTTAGTCGTTAGTCAGTAGTCATTAGTCAAACTGAATACTAACAACTAACCACTCACCAGTCCCCAGTTCCCTAATGTGACATCAAAATGGCAATTATGGATTAATCAAATGAAAGTAGATCCCAGCCACCAGGATGTTACCTGCTAGTAGAATTAAGCTGATTACGGTGCGAAAGGGGTAGGGCGGTTTGGCTCCAGTTTTAGCAACGTCTGTGCCAACTTTTTTGTTAGCAGGTGCGAACTTGGCTTCAGTCGTCATTGTTTTCTCTCCTATTTAAAGACTTATTAACAAATACCAAAGAGCCGTCATATATAGCGAGAATCTTTAAGAATATTTTTGTGGATTTTGCACCACAACTCAGCAAAAATCAACAAAATGTAGCAAGCAGACCCTTCCCTTGCGGGTGTAGGGTCTGGTAAATTCCTACCCCTGCACCCTACAGCCCCCTTAGCCTTCAACCCCTGCGTGATAAGAGCTGCGAACTAGAGGACCAGAACGGACATGGCTAAATCCCATTTCCCGTGCTATCTTGCCTAATTCATCAAATTCTTCTGGTGTCCAATACTTTTGGACGGGCAAATGTTCCAAGGAAGGACGCATATACTGACCAATTGTGATGCGATCGCATCCTACCTTGCGTAAATCCGTCATTGTCTCAATCACTTCCTCGACTGTTTCCCCATGTCCCAGCATTAAACCAGACTTAGTGGGAATGGAAGGGTCAATTTCTTTGACGACTTGCAAAACAAAGAGCGAGCGATCGTACTTTGCACCTCGGCGCACTGGTCCTTGTAACCGTTGCACTGTCTCTATGTTGTGATTATAACAGGCAGGCTTTGCCTGCACTACCTTACATATACGCTCGCGTTGACCTTGCTTAAGCGCACCCGCACCGCCCCAAAAATCTGGTGTCAACACCTCAATTTGAGTTTCCAGGGTAAGCTGGCGGATAGTTTCCATTGTCTTGACAAAATGACCAGCCCCTTTATCTGGCAAGTCATCTCGAGCAACAGAAGTCAGCACAACATAACGCAATCCTAACAGATGCACTGCCTGTGCCACCTTTTGCGGTTCTTCAAGGTCAAGAGGCATAGGCGCATGACCTTTATCTACTTGACAAAAAGCGCAAGACCTGGTGCAGGTAGATCCCATGAGTAAGAAAGTTGCGGTTTTTTGGGAGTAGCACTCACCCCGGTTGGGACAACGTCCCTCCTCGCAAATCGTGTGGATTTGGCGCTGCTTGATAATACGTTGTACTGTAGAAAGTTCACTAGCTTTGCCAATTGGACGACGCAACCAACTCGGCATTTCCGTAATTTCAGACTTAAGTTGGGCTTGTTGTGAAGAAGTCATAAGCACATAGATAAGAGTGAGGGAGTAGAGGAGCCGGGGAGTGGGGGGAAGTCTTTTTCCCTACTCCCCTAACTCTTGCTGATCCCTTGTTACCTTAAATATCACCATGACACAAATTAAGGAGCCGAGGTTGGACAAAACACATTAAAAACTGCCACTTCTGGTGGAAATTACTCTCCCCCAACCAAAAGAAATATTGAGTATAGTGGGATAATTCTTGGCGTTAATTGGCGAAACTGCCATCTAAACCTAAAGTTTTTATTAGAGCAAACAGTCGTGGCAAGTAACAAAATTTTAGTTATCGATGACACTACAGTTGTCAGGGTAAAAGTGCGAGAAATGTTGCCACCAGGCAACTTCCAGGTCTTGGAAGCAAAAGATGGTCTAGAAGGATTGAATTTAATCCGTCAGGAAAAACTCGGTTTGATAATGCTAGATTTTCTGCTGCCTAAAATGAGTGGCTGGGAAGTTTTTCAGCAAATTCAATCCCAGCCAGACCTACGAAAAATTCCTCTGGTCATTATGTCTGGTCGTAAAGAAGAGGTGACGGAGAAAATCATAGAACCCTTTGAATATTTTGAGTTTCTCGGAAAGCCGTTTGACCAAAAGCAACTCATTGGCGCGATTAAGTCCGCAATGACAAAGGCTAAACAGCCGCGCCAAGAACCTAGTCAAAAGGTAGCAGCACCTGCTGTAAATAATGCAATAGCAGCGACCTCTAGTAGTGAAGGAGAATCAGCCGCCCAAATTCAAGCATTAAATGAGAAAATTGCCAAAATGCAGGCGGAAATTGATGGTTTGAAGAAACAGTTAGCTCAAGTTGTCACTTTTATTAAGCAGAAAATCAAATAACAGAAGCTGAACTATGTATATTGGTTTCTAGTAGACCAACTAGCCTGCCAGAGTTTACCCACAAGCGGAGCATAGACGTTCCAAGAGTGTCTTCATGTGGAATCTGGCAGGCTTTTTTGTTGTTTTGGCTCGTGGCTGAAAAACGTATAAATACTGATGATAAAATTTTAATGTAGTAAAATCATCAATATCTCCATAGTTATACATAAGTCAATGCACATCCAAAAATACATATTTTTTCTGATGGCTGTTACTAATCAGATGCCACGACTACTCACTTGTGACAGCTATAGCAAGATATACAGAGAAATAAAGTCATTAAATTGGCTAAATATCACAAAATATTGTATTTTTTAAAGTTTTTATTCCAAATTACGAAAAATTCTCATTTTGTTTTCTATCATGATACAGATAGCACGTCAATGGGAACACTAAGCAATAGAAACCAAACTCAGAGCTTTAGTGTAAATGTTTATACACTTATGTAGAATTTTTCCTATTCCTGGCTATCGGATTTCTCAGGAAATCTACCTAGGAAGTAAAACGTTGGTCTATCGGGGCATTAGAGAAAAAGACCAACAACCTGTAATCATTAAGCTGATGCGGAATGAATACACTGATTCTAATGAAATCGCGCAATTCCGCAACCAGTACACCATCACCAAAAACCTCGACCTTCCAGGTATTGTTAAACCCCTTAGCTTAGAAAGCTATCACAACGGCTATGCTTTAGTCATGGAAGACTTTGGCGGTATTTCCCTCAAGGAGGAAATGGGGCGATTGGGTAGCGGTCTAGGGGTAACCCGTGAAGGAATGAATAAGTTTTTCCACATTGCCATTCAAATTGCCTCCACTTTGGACGGGCTGCAGCGTCACCGCATTATTCATAAAGATATTAAACCTGCGAACATTGTTATTAATCCCACGACGCTTGAAGTCAAACTTATTGACTTCAGTATTGCCTCCCTGTTGCCCAAAGAAATTCAATTCGTCACCAATCCTAACTTTTTAGAAGGCACGCTGGCTTACATTTCTCCTGAACAAACAGGAAGGATGAACCGAGGTATCGACTACCGCAGTGACTTTTATTCCCTCGGTGTCACATTCTTTGAACTCCTGACTGGACAGTTACCCTTCACCACCACTGACCCCACAGAGTTAGTGTACTGCCATATTGCCAAACAACCCCCAAAAGCTAGCAGTATTCATTCCAACATTCCGTCAATCGTATCTGATATCATCAGCAAGCTGATGACAAAAAACGCTGAAGACCGGTATCAAAGTGCTTTGGGGTTAAAGCATGACTTAGAACTGTGCTTCCAGCAATGGCAGGAGTCTAAAAAGATTGTAGCGTTCAAGTTAGGAGAACAGGATATTTCAGACCGTTTTCTCATCCCTGAAAAACTCTATGGTCGTCAACATGAAGTGAAAACCCTACTTGCTGCTTTTGAGCGAGTGACAGGCGGGAAAACTGAAATGATACTAGTTGCTGGCGCTTCCGGTATTGGCAAGACCGCTATCGTTAATGAAGTCCATAAAGCAATTGCGCCGCAGCATAGTACCTTTATCAAAGGGAAATTTGATCAGTTCCAGCGTGATATTCCTTTATCAGGATTAGTGCAAGCATTTCGGGATTTAATTAGGCAACTGCTGAGTGAAACTGATGCGGAAATTCAACAGTGGCAAGCCAAGATTCTGTCAGCATTAGGTGAACAAGCTCAGGTCATTATTGATGTCATACCCCAACTTGAAGTGATTGTTGGCAAGCAACCCCCAGTAGCTGAACTTTCTGCCACGGCTGCCCAAAATCGTTTTAATTTATTATTTCAAAGATTCATCAAAGTATTCACCACGGAAGAGCATTCCTTGGTTATCTTTCTAGACGACCTGCAATGGGCTGATACAGCTTCTTTGAAATTTATTCAATTATTACTAAGTCAGAGCAACGCAGAAATTAAAAAAATAACAAATTCTTCTCCCTTTTTAGAAGAAATGAATAAAGGTGGTGTAAATGAGGGGGGGTTGCTACTCATTGGTACGTATCGAGATAACGAAGTTTCCAGAACGCATCCCCTTTATTTGACACTCAATGAAATCGAAAAAAACGGAGTGACCATTAATACAATAACCTTAGAAGCATTAAATCAAGGTGATTTAAACCGTCTCATTGCTGATACTCTTCGTTGTCAAGAAGCGGTAGCTGTTCCTCTCACCCAAATGGTATTTCCTAAAACCAAAGGGAACCCCTTCTTTACCAATGAATTTCTTAAATATTTGCATAAGGAAGGAATAATTAAGTTTAACTTTGATATCAGTCATTGGCAGTGTGATATTGCTCAGGTCAAGGCATTAGCTCTAACAGATGATGTCGTGGAATTCATGGCACTTCAAATAGAGAAGTTGCCAAAACATAGTCAGAAAGTCTTGAAACTGGCTGCCTGCATTGGTAATAATTTTGACTTAAAGACTCTCGCAATTGTGCATCAAAAACTTGAGGTAGATACGGCGGCAGACCTCTGGCCATCCTTAATTGAAGGACTAGTTTTACCTGAAGTAGAAAGTTACAAGTTATTTATAGATAGCAATGAATTATCAGCAAGTATTGATAGTAAAGAATATAAACAATCACCAATTACCAAATCGCAATTACCCCAATATAAATTTGTACATGACCGAGTACAACAAGCCGCTTATTCTCTGATTCCCGAAGGTGAAAAACAATCAATTCATCTGAGAATAGGGCAATTGCTGTTGAACAAAACCCCAGTTGAAGAACTGGAAGAAAAGATTTTTGATATTGTCAATCAGCTCAATAGGGCATTGGAATTAATTACGAATCAGACTGAGCGTGATGCACTGGCAAGGATGAATTTGAATGCTGGACGTAGAGCTATGGCATCAACAGCTTATGCTGCGGCGGTTAAGTATTTAACTAGTGGGATCCAACTACTACCAGATGATAGCTGGCAGACAAATTATAATCTCACTCTAGCTTTATATGAAACAGCAGCAGAGGCGGCATACCTCAGCGGCGACTTTGAGCAGACAGAACAATTAGTAGAGGTAGTGTTGGTAAAAGCGAAAACTCTGCTGGATCAAGTGAAAGTGTATGAAGTCAAAATTCAGGCTTATGGAGCCCAGAACAAAGCACAAGAGGCGGTTAATATTGCACTATCCTTTTTGAAGTTGTTGGGAATACAGTTTCCTGAAAATCCGAGCCAATCGGATGTTCAAAGTGAACTGGAGAAAACAGCTTCAAATCTGGCTAATAGACGTATTGAAGACCTAATGAACTTGCCAGAAATGATGGAAGCGCAATCGCTGGCAGTCATGCGTATCCTATCTAATGTAATTGTTTTTTCCTATCAAGCTGTTCCTGAACTGATGCCGCTGATTTGTTGTAAACAAATTAATTTATCACTCAAACATGGCAATGCTCCCTTGTCTGCCCTTGCATATGTTGCTTACGGTCTAATGTTCTGTGGAATTGTGGGAGATATCGAGTCTGGCTATCAATTTGGGAAACTGGCTTTGAGTCTGTTGTCTAAATTCCAGATTAAAGAAGTCTCTGTGAAGGTTTTGCAGTCATTTAATTCACTTATTAGACCTTGGAAAGAGCATATCAGGGAAACATTAAAGCCTTTGCTAGAAGTTTACTCTGCTGGTCTGGAAACAGGAGATCTAGAATTTGCAGCGTATGCTCTTTATGTTTACTCTTATATTGCGTTTTTCACGGGTGAAGAACTAACAGCCTTGAAACACGAGACAGCGACTTACAGCAATGCCATAGGTCAAATCAAGCAAGAAAGGGCTTTTCACTGGAATGAAATTTACCGCCAAACAATCTTGAATTTACTAGGATTTGTCAAAGATCCATGTCGTTTAATCGGGGAAGCGTATGATGAGGAAAAAATGCTAACGCTTCATCTTGAAGCCAACGACGGAATGGCACTTTTCTTCGTCTATTTCTGCAAGCTTCAACTCTGTTATCTGCTTGGTAAGTACTCTCAAGCACTTGAAAATGCTGCAAGGGCAGAACAGTATTTATATGCTGGAATAGGAACGTTAGTAACTCCTCAATTCCATTTCTACGATTCCCTAGCAAGACTGGCAGCGTATCCTGATACCAAAAAATCTGAACAAAAACAAATTTTGGAAAAAGTCGCAGCTAATCAAAAAAAGATGCAGCACTGGGCACATCATGCCCCCATGAATTATTTACATAAATTTTATCTAGTGGAGGCTGAACGGTATTGGGTTCTTGGTCAATATCTCGAAGCAATGGAGGATTATGATCGCGCCATCACGCTTGCCAAAGAACACGAATACATAAATGAAGAAGCCCTGGCTAACGAACTTGCTGCTAAGTTCTATCTAGAGTGGGGCAAACAGAAGATTGCCCAAACCTACCTCACTGATGCCTACTACGGTTACGTTCGCTGGGGAGCATTAGCCAAAGTTGACGACTTGGAAAAACGCTATCCCCAATTACTTGCCCCAATTTTCCAGCGAGAAAAACCTAGCCTCGATGCCAGTAAGAATAGTACCTCTGACCGTAGAACATCCGTATCCACTTCTAGCACTAACGAAACTGTTATTGACTCAAACACAAGCGTTTCAGACTCGCTTGATTTAGCAGCTGTTATCAAAGCCTCGCAAGCACTGTCTGGGGAAATTCACTTTGAGCAACTGCTTTCCACCTTAATGCAAGTGGTCATGGAAAACGCCGGAGCCTCTAAGTGCGCTTTAATTTTAAGGAAAGGCGATCGCTTGTATGTAGACGTCACCGCAGTCAGTTCCAGTTCCGATTGTGTCCCCATCTGCACGGCGTTGGCATCAATTCCCCTAGAGTCAAGCGAAGATGTTCCCATAACTTTGATCAACTACGTCAAGCGTACGCAGGAAATCTGGGTCATTGATGATGCAACGGCTATTGACTCCCTCGCAACCGATTGCTACATTATCCGCGAGCAACCTAAGAGCTTATTGTGTATCCCGATTATCAATCAACGCAAATTGCTCGGCATTCTTTACCTAGAAAATAATCTAACAACGGCAGCTTTTACACGCGATCGCGTAGAACTCCTCAAACTGATTACCACCCAAGCTGCAATCTCCCTAGAGAATGCGATCCTCTACAAAAGTTTGGCACAAGCGAATGAACGCTTGGAGGAATACAGCCTTAGCCTAGAGGAAAAAGTAGCGCAGAGAACGCAAGAACTCAAAGAAAAAAATCAACGTTTGAAGCAAGCTCTAAAGGAATTGCAAAGCACCCAAACCCAATTGATTCAAAGTGAAAAAATGTCGAGCTTGGGGCAAATAGTGGCAGGAATTGCTCATGAGATCAATAACTCTATCAACTTTATTTATGGCAATATTAGTCATGCTAGTCGCTATGTCGAAGACTTACTCGATTTGCTTGCTATCTATCAGCAGGAAAATCCCAATCTTACAGATCAAGTTAAGAAGAAAATGCAGGAAATTGACTTGGATTTCCTAGCACAAGACCTGCCAAAGCTTTTAGATTCAATGAACTTTGGAAGTTCGCGTATTCGCAATATTATTCTGAGCTTACGTAACTTCTCCCGTTTAGATGAATCTGAAATGAAGCCAGTAAATATTCATGAGGGAATTGACAACACCTTGATGATTTTGCAACACCGACTCCAAAGCACGAACGAGGGATCAGAGATTGAAGTTATCAAAGAATACGGACAACTGCCCAAAGTCACTTGTTATGCTGGACAGCTTAATCAGGTGTTCATGAATATCCTAAGTAATGCGATAGATGCGCTCGAACAATCATTTCAAGAAAACAAAGCGACGAACGTGGACAAAGGAAAAATTTGTATTCGTACTGATTTGGCAAATTCCAATGTAAGAATTCGGATTGCTGATAACGGTTCTGGCATGACTAAGGAAGTGCAGCAGAAAATCTTTGATCCATTTTTTACCACTAAGCCAATAGGAAGTGGTACAGGATTGGGGTTGTCGATTAGTTATCAAATTGTAGTGGACAAACACAAGGGACAATTAACCTGTAATTCTACTCCAGGACAAGGTACTGAGTTTGTAATTGAGATACCGATGCGATAGTAAGGAACTTAAAACCTACAGTACAGTAGGATGGAATGAAACTGATTGAAGGATAAATTCAAGCATCTGTTAGGTAAGAATTTACTAACTCCCCCTTACAGGCTCAACTCTCTAATGAGAATTATTGACCGATGGACGCCTTTTTGCTCTCAATTCCTGCCTGAGTTTCTTGTATACCGATGGATCTACTGGCATCATCATCTGTGCAATTCGGTTCCAACTTGAATGGTGATTGTTAACCCCCATGTCCTGTAGAAGTTGCTCAAGGTGACGGAAGGCAAATGGGGCTATGCATGTCCCATTAAATTGAATAAAATGCCCTTCAGTCTTCACCCAGTCAAATTCTGCCTCTATTTCCTTGTGCATTTCCAACGCTGAAGGCAAAACCAAGTTGCCTTTGAAATATTCTACAAGCCACCAAGCTCCTATCTCCGATGTTAATTGGCAAAAGAGGCTGGAGTTGTAGCCGACAAAACCCATCTGCGGAATATCAGGGTGAATGAGATGGCGGTACAGGTGGAAATTTCCTTGGTGATCAATTACCAGACGACGGTCATTTTCTTCAAGAAAAGAGATATCTTGACGAAATCCTGTGCCAAAAATCACGACATTTGCCTGCAACCGCTCACCATTCGCCAATTCCACGCCATCTGTAACAAACCTGGCTATGCTCGTCTTTTTCGCTCGAATTTTGCCAGAACGCACGTGCTTGTAAAATCCTTCAGCAGCTACGTTAGCGGTACAACCTACGAATTTATTCAGGGGTATGTCAGGTAGCATCCTATTAGCATCAAGACCAAATTGTAGGCGGATGAGCGTCTCGTTCGTTCGCCAGAAAGCCCACACCAAGGGCTTTCCTACAGTGTGTAGTACCCGCTCTAGCCCTTGAAGCTGACGATAGGGTAACCAAGCTTCCGCAAAGCGCGTTAACAGAATGTACTTCACGTTGACTAGACTCAGGAAAAATCTAGGAACCTTCCACAAGAGATTGCGAAAGACGAGAGTACATTCCAAGGCTTGAGTAGCAGCAAAGTTGGCAATGTCGGTAGCGGATTTGCCAAAGCCTACAACGATGACGTGTTTACCCTTGATAACAGAGGCATCATTAAATTCGGTGGAATGTAGCACCCTTCCTCCAGATGCTATAAACTCTTCCTGACCAGGTAAGGAAGGAATTTTTGGGATATTGAAAACACCGTTGCATACGAGAACAAAGTCAAATTCATGCTTTTCTTCTCTTATTCTTCTTTGATTATTATCCTGATAGCTGACGCTAATGACCCATCCTAGTTGCCCTCCAGTCCTTCTTGAAACCTTGGTAACTTCTGCTCCAAAGCAAATTCTCTCAGTAACGCCAAAGTGGTGAGCGTAGGACTGCAAGTAATTCCACATCTGCTCTGCTGTGGGCCACTCTGGGTAGGATGCAGGCATAGGATAGTCTGAGAAAGCATATGTGTCGCGGGGGTTCTGAGCGGTTAGCTCTGGGTAAGTTCTTGATTTTTCCCAGACACCACCAAGTCCTTTCTGCTTCTCGAACACGGTAACGTCGTAGCCTTCTTCAATAAAGGTTTTAGCTGCGACTAGACCGCTTATTCCAGCACCAATCACACATATCTGCTTGACTGTCATCTTACTTTCTTCTGCATGAAGCTATTATGGAACTTTTTGACTCAACCACGTTCTCCTGTGGCAGTTTACTGTGCTACTTTTGCCAAAGACATCTCCCTTGAAAGCTGATTACGCAAGAACTCCAGCAATGGATTGATATGCACATCTTCCAGCCATTCACTGGCTATATCCTCAATAACGTGATGTTCTGCAACCAGCGTATTCCCAGAAAAGCGGCGAATGATAGGGTGGATACCAGAGCTGAGCGCGGCTCGGTCAACATCATCTTTGTGGATGCGCTCAACCGCAAAAGGATCTGGACTTGCGTAGATGATATCAAGTCCAAATTCCAGCGTCACGATATAGTAGTGATTGTGCTGACCTAAATCACTATCATGTACGTAATCAGTTGCTATGTCTTCATAGTACAGTGCTGCTTTGCCATCATTAGAAATGACAATTAAGTCGCCCAGAAAACCAGTTTGCTGCCACAATCCCGAGGTTAAATTGACCCTTCTAATAATAGCCTTCGTCAAATTATCAGGAGTAGGGTCAATTAGCTGATGTGGTAACTCTTGGTTATGGTACTTCCGCTCTAAAATGTGGTGTAATGCCCGTATATTATAGCGAAATCCATGAATAAAGCCAGATTGCTTCTTCTTGTAATCCCGCATATGAGTCAATACCCCAACAAAATACAAGTCTTTGATGTTAGTTGATTCCCATTCACTAGTTTGAGCCGGAAAGCGGTTATTGATAACTAGCTCAGGTTGACATGATTCATCAAAAATAGAATCGTCAAAGCGAAATCCAGTACACACAATTACGCGGTCATAAACCAGGTCTTCTTGTTCTTCGCTGGCATGTGTGTAGGAAAAAGACACCACGTATTTACTGTCCCGAAGCTCTATCTTATTGATAGTTGTATCCAGAACTACATTCTGCGACTTTAGCTGGTAACTATCGAGAATATTATTGTTGACTGCTCGCAGATTTCCTACATACTTAGTCTTCCATCCCATGGATACGGGAGTTCGACTGGCTAGGTGAATCAGTGCTGCTGTCCCAATTAAATTATCAGCAGTTTCAAACCCAGAATTGCCTTTGCCAATGATTAAAACCCTTTGATTCGCAAATTCTTCCGGATTTATGGATACATCTGTGTAATTTTCTGCTAACTCGACTCCAGGGATTGGTGGAACGTAGGGTTTAGAAAAACCTGTAGCGATGATTAGGCGTGCTGCAGAATAAACGTTGCCGTTGCTATCCACTACCATGAATTTGTCGTTTTTGGCAATCCTGACAACTTGGCAATTGTATTTAACCTTTAGGTTAAAGTGGGCAGCAAAATCGTTGAGATATCTTACTAGGTCATTTGAATGCGGGAAGTACTCTCTGCTGTAATTTTTAAACCGCATTTCTTCACTATTACTTAGTAGAGAGTTCCAATCCCATCTAAGGTTGATTTCTAGGTCATCGTACCCAGTATAAACTTTATTAATTGAAATCAATTTTTGATGCCGGGGAAAATTCTTGAAGAAAGTTCCGGGAGTATTGCCTGCTTCTAATATTAGGTAATTTCGATTGGCTTTTTCCAGAAAATAGCCCAGTTGAAGCCCAGCGGGACCAGCACCAATAATCAAGTATTCAAACTCTTTCGGTACGTTCATTAATTTCCATTCTCAGACATTTTACTAGATTAAATTGAAATAGATATTGTTAATTTTCTCGAGGGCATAAAGTATTTATAAGCATATTAATTTAACATACTTACAGTTTCAGGAACACAGAAGAATTAACAGTTAGATTATTTATGAGGCTTTAAACTGTTGAACGATAGAGTGTTTTTCTGCATACGCCATCATCTCATTAACGGCTTCCGTGAAAACTTCAAATACTTTCTCAACCACCTCAAAAGCTTTAGCTTTTTGTTCCTCTGTGAGTTGTATGCTTTCAAGCAACTTCTCTATATCATCGGTTCCTGTAACATGACCAATTTCCACACAAAAATGATACTGACCAAAATAGCGATACTTTTGGTTGGTCATTTGTTGGAGTTCCTGCGCTACTTGTGCAGTTAGAGTAAAAGCAACATTTCCTGTTGCCTCTAGCGCCTCAATTGCTGCTAGCACTACAATAGGTTCTGAGCGGAAAGTATGTAGCGCAATTTGATGGCATACCTGGCGTGTTTTATACGTTTCTTTACCCCACAAAAATCTCATAGCATCACTGAACTTCATTGAGTGGTCAAACCCTAGTTTCTCAAGGTCTTCTAGAAACCACACCCAGTGATGATCATCTTCATAAGTGTGCCTGTTGATTAATTCCTGAATTGGTTCATCAGTTCTCTCTTTTCGCAGATCGTATCTATTCAACTGCCCAAAACCCATTACTAAAGGAGTTGCACAAGGTGCCCAAGCTAGCCTTTGCCTTGGGTCTATGCTTTTGTCTTGCAGAAATTTAAAGAACGGTAACTGGGCGAATTCTTGCTTCCTTTTTTCAACCAACGCAAGGACTTCTTTCATTTTCGGGAACCCACATTTAATAATTGAATTTTGGACAAAATTCCCTGTTACACCATGCTTTACAAATAGAGACAATAAACCTCGCTTATTACTTTTGAAGTCAATACTGTGTCGTTGATTTCAAATTTCATGTCATACCAATTTGAAAAAAGAATGCAACACATCGGTTAAACCCCTCCCCAACCCTCCCCTTGCTAAGGCGGAGGTTCCCTCCGTTGTAGCAAGTGGCGTGAGGGTGCCCGATAGGGCGGGAGGGGTTATCTGTCGCAAACATTTTTTAAATTGGTATCAGTATTTATGGTGTTTAACAGTATTTTTCTTTTGTCAGATTTTTATCCTGATAAAATTATTTCCTTTTTTCAGAAGAAAAATATCAGTAAATATCCAGATTTATAAATATTGACTAAAATAAAAGATACATTGTTACTTCAACTACTCAGTAATTTAAAAAGAGTAGGACAAGCTCTATCCGGTTTATTAGTATTTTCTTAGAAATGGAGCGTATTAAGATGGAGAAACAGGGAATTGCTTTGATCTACTTTTCAAGATTATGTATGCTAATGAAAAAGATAATTGTTAAGTTTTAGTTAACTTTTTAGATAGTAACTATCAAATTTGCTGATGGTAAATAGTAGTTTAAATGACTATAAATCTAAAAGAATTTACGTAATTGTTATGTTTACCTGACATTCAGGAGAGCACAAAATATTCTCTTTACCCTGTTTAAAATAAACAATCTACCACACACACGAGTTTACGCCAAATGACAAGCGCGGACGTAGGCACACGTCGAAAGTATAAACAAATGAGTGGGATAAAAAACAGGCTCATGATAGATAGCTAAATAACACAAAACGTGGTATATATTCTCCGCAATATTGTTCTGAATTGACTCAACATTTAGTTAATAATTGGGCTGGTAGTTACGCTTGCGCGCAACCACCAACACATGACTAACTTACTCGTTGTTCATTGCACTTACTTGAGTGGTCACAACTGCTGTTGGTTGCAAAATTGAGGTATGAGCGATGGAATTGTTAGCCAGTGTAAAGAGCGGATTTGACAAAATCCCAGCGATGGAAGTGGCGATTAATGTGACGACCAATCCCACCTGCAAAGGTCTATACCCAGGCAAATTCCAACGCACTTCGGGATAATTCTTCACCACATCGGACATTTCATGAGGTTCCTTAACCACCATCATCCTGACTACGCGGATGTAGTAGTAGATGGAGACGACCGTGGTAATTAACCCCAGCAAGACTAACCCGTATTGTCCAGCCTGCCAACCAGCCCAGAACAAGTAAATTTTCCCGAAGAATCCAGCTAGTGGCGGAATACCACCCAAGGATAGTAGGGAAATGCTTAACCCCAAAGTCAGGAGTGGGTCTTTTTGGTACAAACCAGAGTATTCCACAATTTGGTCTGTTCCTGTCCGCAGGGAGAACAGAATCACGCAGGTAAAGCCGCACAGGTTCATGAACAGGTAGACCAGCAGGTAAAATACCATGCTGGAATATCCTGCTTGTGTCCCAGCGACTAAGCCAATCATGACGAAGCCAGCTTGACCAATGGAAGAATATGCCAGCATCCTTTTCATGCTGGTTTGGGCGAGGGCGACTACGTTACCCAACACCATACTCAGGACGGCGAGGGCGGTGAAGACAAACTTCCATTCCTCAGCAACGAGGGGGAAGGCTGTTGTGAGCAAGCGAATGGCTAAGGCAAACCCAGCTGCTTTGGAACCGACTGATAAAAAGGCAATCACTGGAGTGGGTGCGCCTTCATAAACGTCTGGTGTCCACTGGTGGAAGGGTGCAGCGGAGATTTTGAAGCCAATACCTGCAATTACGAAAACTAGAGCAATCACCAAACCTAGAGATTGACCAAAACCAGATATGGCTATTCCATTGGCGATCGCACTCAATTGAGTTTCTCCACCCGATAAACCGTACAGCAGCGAAGCTCCATACAAAAACACTGCTGTACTGGAAGCGCCAATCAATAGGTATTTCAACGCCGCTTCATTAGAGCGGGGATCACGCTTGGTGTAACCTGTGAGCAAATAGGAGGAGATACTCAAGGTTTCTAGAGAGATGAAAATCATCACCAACTCACTAGCCCCTGATAAAAACATTCCTCCCAGGGTCGCAGTTAGCAAAATCGCTATGAATTCGGCTAATGCAGTACCACTTTGTTCAACGTAGCGAATCGACATCAAAATGGTGACAGCGGCAGACAATGCCACGATACCGCGAAAGACGATACTCAGGTCATCACCATTAAAGGCACCGCCAAAGGAGATGGGATTTGTATTATCCCATTCAAAGTAGAGGGCGACTATAGAAGCAAGTAAACCTGCAATTGCTAGATATCCAATCCAGCGCGAGGATGTCCGCCCTAAAATCAAATCAACGATTAAAACCGCCAAGAGGGTGACAATCACAATCCCCTCTGGCAAAATCGTTCCAGCATTCAACTGGGATGCAAGATTAGCAAAATCCATGAGCTGTAAAGGTTCTGGCTATCAGACGTAATGGTCTAACTGTGTTCATTCTATTGTCTTTTGCTAGCGTTGCATTCACTTGTGTGTATTAAGCCGCCACCATCAGATTAAATTATGTTTAACTTTAGCGCTCGCTATTGAATAGCCAACACAAAGTCGTTCTCTATGTTCTCATACCAATAAGCAGATCGGTAACATACCGATCTGCTTTTACTCAAAAGAGCAGATCCATCTATTGACTGAACTGCTATTTCTGTAGCATATTAAGTTTCGTCTTGCGAATGCTTCTTGTGCCTTTTGGCAATGGCTCTGAAGCTTGCATCAATAACTTCAAGCCTTAATATCGTCTACTAGAATATCCACTGTTAGTGCTTCTACCCCAGCTACCGCTGCTAGAGCGACTATTTTTTTCCTCCCGTGGTCTTGCTTTGTTGACTTTCAGAGCGCGACCCATCCACTCGGCACCATCTAGAGCGTTAATAGCAGCTGACTCTGCCGTTTCTGATTCCATTTCTACAAAAGCAAAACCCCGGGAGCGACCTGTTTCCCTGTCAGTGGGTAGTTGAACGCGCGTTACGGTACCATACTCAGAAAATACCTTAGTGAGGTCGTCTTGTGTGACGCTGTAGGATAGGTTCCCTACGTAAATTGACATGAAACTCTCCAGAATCCAATATACAAGAGATGTCCATCCGGAGAGCCGCTTGCAGTTATTGATAATAACAAGGTCAGAATCGCCGAATTTACTTCTCCTGGATTATCCTAACACAACTTTTTTAAACAAAGGTTAAATCTATCCTTTGGTCTTGATTTTTGGGAATTGTATCTAGTATTACCTATTTTTTTAATACAGAAGTATCACTCTCAAATCTTTCTTAAGATAGATGATTTTTCATACTATTTTTAATAGCAAGTTTCCGGCTGCAATCATATAGGATACAGGTAGTTGATATTAATTTATTTTTAAATTTGAGAATTTCGTTTGCACAAAAAATTTGCTTTCTTCAATTCCCCAACTCACCCAGCCAACTGCCTCTCGTGCTGATTTTCTATAAAGAAGAACAAGCCAGGTATGAATGTATCTTGTACTAAGGCAAGTTATTTTTCCTAAGTAAATTGGCTCAATATCGACACTAGACTCTATAAAAAATAGAGTGTATTCCTGGCAAAAATAAAAAATGAAATATGACACCCTGTCAGATAGTAGTTCGTTACGGCGCCAAGAGTGATGTGATTTCCTAGTATTAACAAATAATGGGTTGCATAGCTTCTCCTGGAAGCAATTGGTTCACACCCCGCATCACAGAAGCTATCAAGTTTTATTGAATTTTGCCATAGCCAATATAAATCTGGGTTTTGTGGAATTGTGTCATGATGCAGGGAGGTGGGGTGGTTCGGGAGATGGGAGATTGGGAGAGAGGACACGGGGAGGGGCAGATCTCCCCATAACAAAAGCCCTAACAATCAGGCAAACTGAAATCATACAAGAAATTTCTGTATTCACCTTGAGGGGGATTTTGAAAACTGTAGTCGTCAATTATGCCTTAGATAAGTTAAAGATTGAGATAACTGGACACTCACACAAGCGCTGCTGCTACCTTTCCCTCTGGGGGGGGACTTGCGCCATTGCGGGCGGTTTGTGTAAGGATGAAATCACATATTCTTTAGCGTGAGGTTTTCGCTTAACCGATGCGCTTTTAATGATTTCAGTTGACTGTTTAGCTTAGCAGCTATTCTTTTTCTTTAAAATTTCCATGTCAACTCTCGTCATCGTTGAATCTCCGACCAAAGCTCGTACCATTCGCAACTACCTGCCAAAAGGCTTTCGGGTGGAAGCATCTATGGGTCATGTGCGTGACCTTCCTCAGTCGGCTAGTGAAATTCCCGCTACTGTAAAGGGGGAGAAGTGGGCGCAGCTCGGGGTAAATGTAGACGCCGACTTTGAACCACTGTATGTCGTCCCTAAAGATAAAAAGAAAATTGTCACTCAGCTCAAAGACGCCCTCAAAGAAGCAGATGAACTGATTTTGGCAACGGACGAAGACCGGGAAGGTGAAAGCATTAGTTGGCATTTACACCAGTTGCTCAAACCAAAAGTTCCAACAAAGCGGATGGTGTTTCACGAAATTACCTCTGACGCCATCAAAAAAGCTTTGAAAAACTGCCGCAACATTGATGAACAGTTGGTTCGCGCCCAAGAAACGCGGCGGATTTTGGACAGACTTGTGGGCTATACCCTGTCTCCCCTGCTGTGGAAAAAAATCGCCTGGGGATTATCTGCTGGGCGCGTACAGTCTGTTGCTGTACGGGTCTTAGTCACCCGGGAACGCCAACGTCGTGCTTTCCGCCAAGGTTCATACTGGGATTTGAAAGCAACGTTAACCCCTGCTGATTCTCCCAAGCAGTCATTTACTTCCCAACTGGTAACACTGGGAGGAACAAGGCTGGCGAATGGTGGTGACTTCGATCCCGCCACAGGGCAAATACCCGCTGATCGCAATGTCGTCTTGCTTAATCAGGCGCAAGCAGAAGCCCTCACCGAACGGCTGACCGGGAAAACCTGGAAAGTCACAGACATCGAGGAACGCCCTGTGACGCGTAAACCCGCGCCGCCCTTTACCACCTCGACCCTGCAACAAGAATCTAACCGGAAACTGCGCCTTAGCGCACGGGACACGATGCGGATTGCCCAGAATTTGTACGAACAGGGGTACATTACCTATATGCGTACAGATTCGGTGCATTTGTCCGATCAGGCGATCGCCGCTGCTCGTGACTGTGTGGAAAAACTTTACGGTAAAGATTACCTTAGCCCCCAACCCAGGCAATACACCACCAAATCTAAAGGCGCACAAGAAGCACACGAAGCTATTCGCCCGGCGGGTAGCAGCTTCCGAACTCCTCAAGAAACTGGCTTAAGTGGTCGGGAGTTCCAGCTGTACGACTTAATTTGGAAGCGCACCGTCGCTACCCAAATGGCAGACTCTCGCCAAACTCAAATCATCGTGCAACTGCTAGTGGAAGATGCTGGTTTTCGCTCCTCAGGCAAACGCATTGACTTTCCGGGGTACTTGCGTGCTTATGTGGAAGGTTCTGACGACCCAGAAGCAGCGCTGGAAGACCAAGAGGTCATCTTGCCTAACCTAAAAGTGGGAGATAGTCCCAACTGTACTGATTTAGAAGCAGTTGGTCACGAAACCCAACCCCCTGCGAGATACACCGAAGCAACTTTGGTGAAAACTCTAGAAAGCGAAGGCATTGGGCGTCCCAGCACCTACGCCAGCATTATTGGCACCATTATTGATAAAGGTTATGCCCAATTGGTGAGTAACGCTCTCATACCCACCTTCACCGCTTTTGCCGTCACGGAACTGTTGGAAAAACACTTCCCCGATGTCGTTGATCCCAGCTTTACCTCCAAGATGGAGCAAACCTTAGATGACATTGCTAGTGGTGAAGCTGCGTGGCTACCCTACCTCAAGGAATTCTATTTAGGAGACAAAGGTCTAGAAACCCTGGTTAAGGAACAGGAAAACCAAATTGATGCAAATGTTGCCCGGACAGTGGAACTGGAAAACCTAGATGCCAAAGTCCGCATTGGGAAATATGGTGCTTATTTGGAAAAGGAGAATGGTGATGGTGTTGTCACCGCTTCCATTCCCAAAGACTTGACTCCTGCAGACCTTGACCCTCAAAAGGTAGAAACCATACTGCGGCAAAAAACCGTAGGTCCCGAACAGCTCGGTCGTCATCCCGAAACGGGTGAACCGATTTATGTGCTCATTGGTCCTTACGGTCCTTACGTCCAGTTGGGTGACAAGTCCGAGGAAAACCCTAAACCTAAACAAGCCTCCTTGCCTAAAGGAATAACGCCGGAAAACGTCACCCTTGAGCAGGCTGTTGGTCTGTTGTCTCTACCCCGAAAACTGGGGGTTCATCCAGCCACCGGCGCTGAAATCCAAGCAAATTTGGGACGCTTTGGACCTTACGTTGTTCATAACCAAAGTGGTGAAAAAGACTATCGGTCTCTCAAAGCAGGGGATAATATATTGACAATTTCTTTGGAACGTGCATTGGAGTTGTTGTCTGAGCCGAAAAAAGGACGCAGTAGCACCAGCAGCAAATCTAAGGCAGCTTTGCGGGAATTGGGTTCTCACCCAGAGGACGGCGAACCAGTCAATATCTACAATGGTCCCTATGGACCTTACATTAAGCACGGCAAAACTAATGTGAGTATCCCAGAAGGTCAATCAGTGGAAGATATGACCCTTGCTTCAGCGCTTGAGTTGTTGGCAACCAAAGCATCAACGACAAAATCTACTCGCAAAACAACGAGTAAATCAGCGAATTCTAACTCTAAATCAACCACAAAGTCGTCAACCACCACTGGCAAAAAAAAATGACAAAAAAGGCTAGTTAAGCTCAAAATTCCACAGTTAATCATCCACAACAGGAGTGGAGGAATGGAGGAGTGGAAGAGTGGGGGAGCAAGCGAAGAGTTCCTCTTTTCCCCACTCTTTCCCTCCCCAACTTCCTGCTTCCTCTTTTTCTGGTCATCTGGGTTGACTATTAACTCTGGACTTTTGACACAAACATTAAAGCTCTTGAAACTGGGTGTCAGGGGATAGGTAAAGAATAAAGAAATTATTAAACAAAATTGAAAATATTCCTAACCCCCTTAACTCCTACACCCCTACTCTCATCAAAACTCTCCTTAGTAGGATGCAGTCTGATAGGGGGTGATGTGATACTCTAAAATGTAGGAGAGAAAATAACACCGAATTTTAAAAGTTCCTCAAGTGTAAACAATCCTAATCTTAAGCCAGAGGTGCAAAAATACTCTGGTTTCCGCGTAAATGATAATAAAGATATTTAGTAGTATCTCAGGAGCGGTCAGTTTAATGGATTATATAGAAAAGGTGCTAGAAAAGCTTAAGGAATTGGCACGCAAGCTGATAGAAGCCCTTTTGGGACCAGAGCCTGAACAGGAGCCGGAGCTGATTCCGATTCCTGTAGACGAACGTTCACGCCGTCGCTAAGAACCTTAACTGTGCTGGAGTAGACATTGCAACCCTTAAGCATTCTGGTGCTGCATGGACCAAACCTGAATTTGCTGGGACAGCGAGAACCAGGAATATATGGTTCCCTAACCTTGGCTGAAATTAATCGCTCCTTAGAAGAAGAAGGAGCAAAACTACAGGCGAAAGTGTTTCCCTTGCAGTCAAATCATGAGGGTATTCTGGTAGATGCTATTCATGAGGCATTAGGGCAACATCACGGAGTTATCATCAATGCAGGGGCATACACTCACACAAGTGTGGCGTTACGAGATGCGATCGCTGGTGTTAACTTGCCTACAGTAGAAGTACATTTGAGTAACATCTATCGTCGGGAAGAGTTCCGTCATCATTCCTATATAGCCCCAGTAGCAATCGGTCAAATTAGTGGTTTTGGGGCACAAAGTTATTTATTAGGCTTGCAGGCACTGGTATATCATTTACGAAAATCATGAATTATGAGTGATGAATTATGAATCTAAATAAGTCATAATTTATAATTCAGAATTTTTGCAGTATGCGCTACTCTCTTGTAAGTCGGTTTAAAGGCACTTTACTCGGCGCACTTGTTGGGGAAAAGATCGCTTCTAGTAGTAGAAATAACTCACAGGGTGCAGGGACGTCGCAAGTCATATCTTTGCACTGGAGTGATTTGGTTATTGTGGGTGGTGAAAGTTTAATTTCTTTGGGTAGATTTGATACAGAAGATTGGCGCAAACGCCAAGAACAAGAACTTAAAAACTTAGAAAATAGCTATGGGGCTATTCTTGCCACATTGCCTATAGCGCTATTTTTTCACGAAAATACGATTAAACTACGACACAACTTGCTGCTTGCGGCGGATTGCCATCATGACCCAATTGTGCGGGATGGAATCTTGGCAGTGGGCTATGCGATCGCGAAATCCCTCACCGAAACACTCACTCCAGCAACCCTCATTTCTCAGACTATCTCCTTTGTTGGGGAAACACCGACAAGCTTGCCAGAAAAATTATTACAAATTAATCATTTGTTAGAATCCAGCGCAGGGTTAGAAAGGGCACAAGCTGAAGTCAGTAAGGAAGAAAAGTTAAGTTATGGTATTGCTCTGGCTTTTTACTGCTTCCTTAGTACGATAGAAGACTTTCGGCTTTCAGTTTTGCGGGCTATTCAAATTAATAATTGTTCAAAAACTGTAGGTGCTATTACTGGTGCTTTATCAGGAGTATACAATAGTGCGGTCGGTATTCCCGTAACTTGGCAGGTTATGCTTTTGCAAGCAAAATCAGAACAAGGGATGACTGGCTCTTCGAGAATGATAAAATTAGCTGAAGCACTTGTGGCTGTATGGTCAGGAGTGTGTGACCTTGCTCCACATCCAGATGAAGTCACCGAAGAAGGAAGTGCGATTGCACCGCGTCTGGGATACTTGCAGGCAACAGCAGCTCCTCGCGTCATTCGGTCACGCTAATGCTATTTCCACTGGTCAATGTAGCTAGATGCCAAGCATTACATAATACAAACGGAGCCTAATCTCATATAGGAAAGTAAGTTTTAATACTAGGATTGAAAAAGAAACCTTAAATCAAAATATGTAGGTACCTATTGTGGCAAATCGGCTTCAAGTATGTTCCCGCTCCGGATTGTCTTGTTTTAAGCTCTCAAAGTAAACAACTGCGGTCATAGGTGATGAAAACGCAGCAATTTTTTCAGTCCTTGACCCAGAAATTGACTTTCTGGCGGCGACAGTACAAAGTACTACGCCGTCATGTGCATTTATCAAAAATAAGTGCCAAAGACGGATACTCAATAGTAAGAGCGTCAAGCTCAATGACACAATCGGTCAAAGATAAAAATGGTATTTACCCAGTCGGTTCGCGTTGGGTGAGAGGAAAGCGTTCCCCCATTGTTTTCGCGATCGTCGTTGTCTTTCTGACAGGGGTTATGGGGCAGAAGTTATACAACCAACCCCAATTGCAAGTGGGGACAGTCGCGCCACAGACGATGAAAGCACCAGCAACTGCAAGAATTGAGAATAAGAAAAAAACCGAGGAAATACGCAAAACCGCAACCACAAGCTCCTTACCATTGCTCATGGTAGATGCACGAATCAATGCAGAAATTAAGCAAAATTTACAACAGATTCTGGAAGAGGGTAACGAAATTCGTACCCCTGTAGGGTCTTTTCCTTTTTTTGATACTTTCGTTTTATCCGTCTCTACCCAGCGTTACCTACGCTCCTGTTCCCATTGGGAATGGCAAGCACTACTGTTATCTGTAGAAAATACTGGTAAGCAGAAGCTAGGACTGTTAACTCAAAAGCAGAAGAGTCAAAAATTTTCTGTCTTAGCATCACCGCAACTGATTGTCTCCACATCACACCAAGCGTCAATACATCCCCCAGTTTCAGCTTCTTACGCAACTAAAGACTCAAAAAATGATTTCCAAAACCCAGACTTTACACAAGCAGTGGCGGAATTAGAAGCTTACCGCCAAACAACTTCCCAGCAAAAGTTATCCTCACTCATCGCTCAAATTGCAAAAGTACGGCAGAGATACGCTCAAGCAAAGACCAAACTGACACAGATCAAAACTGCTAAACCAGAAACAGTGTACGATGAAACATCCCTCATAGACTTGTCAGATGAGGATTGGGCGAAAACCCAAGTGGGAATCCAGCAAAGTGTCAAGCGAATTCTTACCCAAGGTATTTCACCCGGACTACCGCCAAACATTCTCCAAGATGCAGTCAGCCTACAAGTGCAGACGTTGGTACCAAAAGACGCCGAACCCTTGGCTACCCAACTTTTGTTAGCCGTACTTAAGCCAAATCTTAAAAAAGATGAATTAAGAACGCAACTTATGGCTGCAAAGGCAGCTGCTGAGGTAGAACCCGTGATGGTCACTGTACACAAAGGTGAGGTGATTGTCCACCTGGGACAGACGATTACCGCATGGAACTTTGACGTACTGGAGCATTATCACCTGATTGAGCGCGAAATTCATTGGCTGGGATTGATAGAGTTAGGGAGCGCTGTCAGTGGGTGTGTTGGTGTTTTTGCCTTTGTAGAACGGCGAATTAGATGCCGATTGCGGCACAGCGATCGCCTGTTGGTGTTGCTGCTCACCCTAAGTGTACCACTGGTACTGATGATGGGTACACGGTATACCACCTGGAGCGCCGTGGGTTTATTGTTAGGTAGCTTCTACGGACCAACTTTGGGCGTGACTGTGATTGGGCTGCTGTCGCTCCTGCTACCCATAAGTCTAGAAATGAGTAAAATTGCGCTTTTGGCGGGTGCATCTGGGGGATTTTTGGGCAGTTGCGTAGCACAAAAGTTGCGATCGCGTGAGGAATTAGCACTTCTTAGTGTTGCGATCGCCTCAACAGAGGGTGGTGTTTACTTGATCCTCAAGCTCTTGGTGAGTGCAGCTTTTGGCATTCCTTCGTACTACATCATCCTACAAGAAACTGCATTATTTGCTTTATCGGGCTTAGTGTGGAGCATCGTGGGGATGGGGTTGAGTCCTTATCTAGAAAAACTATTTGATTTAGTAACCCCAATCCGTTTAGCAGAACTAGCCAACCCCAACCGTCCCTTATTGAAAAGACTGGCGACTGAAACTCCCGGAACCTTTCAGCATACCTTATTTGTCGCTACCCTTGCCGAAGCAGCTGCCAAACAACTAGGATGCAATGTCGAACTTGTAAGAGCAGGCACATTATACCACGATATTGGTAAAATGCACGACCCCATGGCATTTATTGAAAATCAAATGGGGGAACCGAATAAACACGATACAGAAATTAAAGACCCCTGGATCAGTGCGGAAATTATCAAAAAGCACGTTAGTGAAGGCTTGGTGATGGCACGGAAGCACAGTTTACCATCCTCAATTCAAGCTTTTATTCCAGAACATCAGGGAACGATGCAAATTGCCTATTTCTATCACCAAGCACAGCAAATGGCGCTCTCGGATCCTAGTTTAAAAGTCAACGAGGCAGATTTTCGCTACGATGGTCCAATTCCCCAGTCACGAGAAACCGCCATCGTCATGTTAGCAGATACCTGCGAAGCGGCGCTGCGATCGCTTAGAGACGCCACTCCAGAAAAAGCCCTGGCAATGTTAAATAATATTCTTCGTGCTAGATGGCAAGACAATCAACTGGTAGATTCTGGGTTAACACGAGAGGAAATGAGCCAAATTGCTGAAATTTTCGTGCAAGTTTGGCAGCAATTCCACCATAAGCGCATTGCTTACCCAAAGTTAAGAGGACACGGTACAGGTGACAGGGAACAGGAGACAGTGAGAGAGTAGGGTACAGGGAGAAAGGAAAAACCTGTAACCTAGTGCTGGGGAATATCTACCGCGCTAAGTAGAAAAACCATATCCCCCGCCTCCTGGAGTTTCGATCACAAACACATCCCCACAATTCATTTCCACCACAGCTTTACTACCCAATTCCTCAACAGTTCCATCACTTCTTTCAACATAATTTCTCCCAACTACACCCGCTTCACCACCGTGCAAACCAAAAGGCGAAACAACACGGTGATTAGACAAAATCCCCGCAGTCATTGTCTCTTGAAAACGCAGGCGACGAATCACACCATTTCCCCCATGATGATGTCCTTTTCCACCACTTTGGGTACGAATTGCAAAACTTTCTAAAAGTACGGGAAAGCGCCATTCTAATACTTCTGGATCAGTCAGACGGGAATTTGTCATGTGTGTATGCACTGCATCTGTACCATGAAAATCTGCACCCGCACCAGAACCACCACAAATAGTTTCATAATATTGATAGCGTTCATTTCCAAAAGTGAAATTATTCATTGTTCCTTGAGATGCGGCCAACACACCCAACGCACCATATAAAGTATCGGTAATGGCTTGAGAAGTTTCCACATTTCCCGCCACCACAGCAGCAGGATAACGGGGATTCAACATACACCCTTCAGGAATAATAATTTCTAAAGGTTTCAGACAACCTGCATTCAAGGGGATATCATCATTTACTAACGTCCGAAAAACGTATAAAACTGCTGCTTTACACACCGCAGCAGGGGCATTGAAATTATTAGGTTGTTGCGGCGAAGTTCCAGTAAAATCTATTTTGGCGCTACGCTGTTGGCGGTTAATTGTAATTGCAACCTGAATAACACTACCATCATCTAAAGAATAGTGAAAACTGCCATCTTTCAAAACCTCAATAACACGACGCACCGATTCTTCGGCATTATCTTGTACAAATCCCATATAAGCTTGTACACTTTCTAATCCGTAGTGTTCCACCATTTTATGGAGTTCTTGTACACCACGTTCATTTGCCGCAATTTGTGCTTTTAAATCGGCAATATTATTTTTTATGTTCCTGACTGGATAAGTACCTTTGGTAACTAATTCAACAAGTTCTTTTTCTCTGAATTTCCCCCCATCAACCAACTGAAAGTTATCAAGTAAAATGCCTTCTTCTTCTACACTTATGCTGTTTGGTGGCATAGAACCGGGAGTGATACCGCCAATATCTGCATGGTGTCCGCGTGAGGCGAGGTAGAAGAGGGGAGTGGGGGGAGTGGGGGAAGGGGGGGAGGTAGAGAAAACGGGGGTAATAACGGTAATATCGGGGAGGTGAGTCCCGCCATTGTAGGGGTTGTTTGAGGCGAAGACATCCCCAGGTTTGATGGTGTCGCCATAAGCAGATATCAAAGCTTGCACGCTTTCACTCATGGAACCGAGATGCACGGGAATGTGAGGCGCGTTTGCTACCAATTGTCCAGAAGCATCAAAAATTGCACAAGAAAAATCCAGCCTTTCTTTAATATTTACTGAGGAACTGGTATTTTGTAGAGTGATGCCCATTTGTTCGGCGATCGCCCGAAACAAATTGTTGAAAATTTCCAGCATCACTGGATCGGGTTTTTGTCTTTTGTCCACGTCCGTCGCTTTGTCCTTCGCGACTGACGCCTGATCACTGACAACAGATAAAACCAGATGATTGCGTGGAGTTAATTGGGCTTGCCAATGCGGTTCTACAATATTCGTACCCGTTGCTTCCACAATGATAGCTGGACCAGAAATGCAATCACCCGGTTGCAAATCATCTCGTTGATAAACTGGAGTTGAATGCCATGCACCAGCAGTGTACATCTGCACAGTATCAACCGTTATTGGCTTTTCAGGATTCTTACGTGAAACCACTGCTTCCACTGGCACATTATTCTTAACCACCACCTCAACCGAAACCGCCTCAACAATCAGCCGTTTCTCAGGCGCAACAAACCCATAACGCTGACGATGCAACTCCTCAAACTGAGACTTCATCGCCCCCACATCACCAAAATCGATTACCAACGCTGAATCCGTCCCCTCATACTTAAGACGCACCTTTCGTAAACTCTCAATCTCTCCTTCCTCTGCGCCCTCTGCGTCTTGGCGGTATGTCCTCCGGACACGCTGCGCGAACGTTTCCTTCTTCCCCTCCTCCTCCAACTCCACCAACACACCTTTCAACTGCGACACCAACCCCTCATTCAAAACACTTTCCACCGCCTTTTCACGAATCACCCGTGCATCCGCTAAACCCATGCCATAAGCCGACAACACCCCAGCGTAAGGATGAATAAACACCTGCTTCATTCCCAACGCATCTGCAATCAAGCAAGCGTGTTGCCCCCCTGCACCGCCAAAGCAACACAAAGTATATTCCGAAACATCATAACCACGCTGAAGCGAGATTTTCTTAATCGCGTTCGCCATTTTTTCAACTGCGATCGCAACAAACCCCAGCGCCACCTCTTCCGGTGTGCGATGATCACCGATAGACGCTGCCAACTCGATAAACTTCTGCCGTACCACCTCTGCATCCAAGGGCAAATCAGCATTTCGTCCAAACACCTTGGGAAAGAATGCAGGTTGTAACTTGCCAACCATCACATTGCAATCCGTCACCGTCAGCGGACCACCCTTAGAATAAGAAGCAGGTCCTGGATTTGCCCCTGCTGACTCTGGTCCTACCCGATACCGCGAACCATCGAATTGCAAAATCGAACCGCCACCCGCCGCCACGGTGTGAATTGCCATCATTGGCGTACGCAAGCGCACCCCAGCCACTTCCGTTTCAAAAGTGCGTTCATATTCACCATTGTAATGAGCGACATCTGTAGATGTGCCACCCATGTCAAAGCTGATCATCTTATCAAATCCTGCCATGAGGCTGGTTTGCACCGCCCCAACAATACCGCCAGCCGGACCAGATAAAATACTGTCTTTGCCTTGAAAGTTCTCAGCATCCGCTAGTCCCCCATTGGATTGCATGAACATCAGCTTAACTGGGGAGTGCGGAGATGGGGAAGTGGGGGAAGATGGGGAAGTGGAGGAAGTATTTTCTCCCCCAACTCCCCCTCCTCTCAACTGACTCGCCACCTGATCTACATACCGACGCAGAATTGGCGACAAATAAGCATCTACGATGGTGGTGTCGCCTCGACTAACTATTTTCATTAACGGGCTGACTTCGTGGGATACTGAGATTTGGGTAAATCCTATTTCCTTTGCTATGGTTGCCACCCGCTTCTCGTGTTCCGGGTAGCGGTAACCGTGCATAAAAACTATGGCACAGGAAAGAATCCCATCATCATATGCCGCTTGCAATTGGGGACGAACAGCGTCGAGATTTACGGGAATAAATTCTTCCCCCAGGGCGCTGTAGCGTTCCTCTACCTCAATGACCATCTCATATAGCATTTCTGGCAGAATAATCTGACGGGCAAAGATATCGGGACGGTTTTGATAACCAATTCGCAATGCATCCCGAAATCCTTTGGTGATAATTAACACTGTGGCATCGCCCTTTCGTTCCAGTAGTGCATTCGTCGCCACAGTAGTTCCCATCTTCACCACCGCAATTTGATCTGCTGGAATCGGCGCCTCAGATGGAATTCCCAAAATCTCCCGAATTCCTTGGACTGGTGCATCGGTGTAGCGTTCGGGGTTCTCTGATAGCAACTTGTGAACGACCAACCGCCCATCAGGACGCTTCGCCACAATATCAGTGAATGTACCCCCCCTGTCAATCCAAAATTCCCAACGGGAAGAAGATGCTGATACCGCAGTCATGGTAGATTCCTCGTTGCCAGTTATGCTAAGTTCAGGGTTATTATTTTTATTAAAGTATCAGATGCTTACTTTAGATGCTTAACTTTATCGGTTCATTAAATATTCCTCTAAGGTAGCTGCATGATTGTGCAAAAAAAACAATGGTTGCAAACGGCTTTCCAGCTTAAGGGTTCAATTATCACAGCAATTTATCAACGTGTTTTTTGGTGTGGGATTTTTGGTTTTTTGATTTCTATACTTTACCATTTTCGACTGCCTGTATCTCAACCAATTTTAGAAAGTGTTATTCCCAGTATTGTTTTAGGTTTATTACTGGTTTTCCGCACCAATACAGCTTACGAACGCTTTTGGGAAGGAAGAAAATGTTGGGGTAATATCGTAAATCAAGTCCGAAATTTAGCGCGGCAAATTTGGGTATCAGTAGATGAAATCACCCCAGAGGATAGAGAAAATAAAATTTCAGTTTTGCGGTTATTAGTCGCTTTTGCCGTGGCAACTAAATTACATTTACGGGGAGAAGCTGTAAATAGTGAGTTAAAAGAATTCATGGCATCCTCTAAGTACCTCACGCTGAAGACGATGAATAATCCTCCCCTAGAGGTCGCTTTTTGGATTGGAGATTATTTACAACACCAGTACAACCGCAATTGCCTAAATAACTACCAGTTGATATCCAACCAAGAACTTTTGAATAGTCTAGTTGATAGTTTAGGAGCTTGCGAACGCATTTTAAAGACTCCCATGCCACTAGCATATGCCATTCATCTGAAGCAATTGTTGTTACTTTATTGCCTCTTGCTACCTTTTGAACTGGTACACAATCTGGGTTGGTGGACGGGTTTAATTGTTGCTTTGATTAGTTTTACTTTGTTCGGCATTGAAGCTATCGGTGTTGAGATAGAAAACCCCTTTGGTCACGATACTAACGATTTGCCATTAGATGCAATTTGCAATACGATGAAACGTAATATCGAAGATTTAATCAGCCTGACTCCCAGCGTTTACTCTTACACAGAAAAGGAAATCGTGAGTGGGAAAGAAAGTAACTAGTAAAAAAATTCTTTTGACTTAAGAAAGAACTCAGAAGTCAGAACACAGAACTCAGCATGAATTTTGTACGACTGAGTGATAATTAAGGTACGAAGCCGTGGGGATATTCTGATTTGTGAATTCTGCGTCCTGAGTTCTCCTCAACCCCTTTTCATAACCGCCGAATACCGCTTTCCAAACCTTGACAGACACCAGTGAGAAAATCTAAATCCAAAGTATCAATAGTATCGCTGGGTTTATGATAGTTTGGATTTCGCATAAATGCCGTGTCTGTTACCATTATTGCTGGATAACCTGCATCCCAAAAAGGCGCATGGTCACTTTGTCTTGTCTGCCGAACGATTAAACCTCTGTTAGGTACTGGTAGCCACTGACTCGGTACACCAACTTTACGAATACTGCGGCTAATACAAATTAAGTCACGAGTTGTCCGCCAATTACCAATTAAAGCAATAAAATCTCCACGATTTGGGTAAAAGCGTTCCAGAGGAGGAGGGTAACTTTGAGAACCTGGAGTCGCAGCGCAATAGCCCAACATTTCTAGAGAAATCATTAAGCGTAGTGGTTGCTGTTCTTGCTTTAGCTTAACTGCATAGTCAGTGCTACCTAGTAAACCGTATTCTTCCATATCAAAAGCTACTAGCCGCAAGGGATGTTTTGTCGGTTCGGTAGCAAACATTCTTGCCAATTCCAGCAAAACCGCCACACCCGTGGCATTATCATCAGCCCCTGGTGTTCCAGGTACTGCATCATAATGGGCACCAATTAAAATTGGTGGCAATCCCTTTTGTGGCTCACCTTGTGAAGGTAAATTCAATATGAGGTTTTCACAGGTTTGGTTCCCGACTCTAAAGGTGTGGATTTCCACACTTCCATATTGTGCAAGTTGTTGACGAATGTATTCTTGGACAAAAAAATGTCCAGCAGTCGCCAGATAAGGATCACGTTCGCGGGCTATTGATGTGAGGTGATTTTCCAGTTGATTCTTCAGATTCACAAATTAACTAGCACTGAACACTGTTTGACCATGTAATTCTCAACAGCAAGATACAATAAATCAAGCATTAGTTCTAAACGAATTCATTTATAAGACACTATAGGAGAACAGTAACGCATGGGCAAGGTAGTCGGCATTGACTTGGGTACAACCAACTCAGTAGTTGCCGTCATGGAGGGTGGCAAGCCGGTGGTCATTGCCAATGCAGAAGGAATGCGAACAACTCCCTCCGTTGTTGGTTTTAGTAAGGAAGGCGAAAGAGTTGTTGGGCAAATGGCACGGCGGCAAACCGTCCTCAACCCACAAAATACATTTTTCGCCGTAAAACGCTTCATTGGGCGCAGGTATGCCGAAATAAGTCCAGAATCAAAGCGAGTCCCCTACACTATCCGTAAAGACGAGGTTGGTAACATCAAAATTTCTTGTCCCCGCCTCGATAAGGATTTTGCCCCAGAAGAAATTTCTGCGATGGTGCTGAAGAAGTTGGCAGAAGACGCCAGTAAGTACCTGGGTGAACCAGTGACAGGGGCAGTCATTACCGTACCAGCTTATTTTAATGATTCCCAACGACAGGCAACACGGGATGCTGGTAGAATAGCAGGTTTAGAAGTGCTGCGGATTCTCAATGAACCCACCGCTGCTTCTTTAGCTTATGGGTTAGATCGCGGCAACAGCGAAACCATATTAGTATTTGACTTGGGTGGAGGCACGTTTGACGTGTCGGTTCTAGATGTTGGCGATGGGGTATTTGAAGTCAGAGCCACTAGTGGAGATACGCAACTTGGTGGTAATGATTTTGACAAAAAAATAGTCGATTGGTTGGCAGAGAAATTTTTGGAAACCGAAGGAGTAGACTTAAGACGCGATCGCCAAGCTTTACAACGTCTGATGGAAGCGGCGGAAAAAGCCAAAATTGAACTTTCCTCCGTCAGTATAACCGAGATTAATTTACCCTTTATCACCGCCACAGAAGAGGGTCCCAAACATCTCGAAACTCGGTTGACTCGTTCTGAGTTTGAAGGTTTGTGCGATGACTTACTTGGACGGGTGCGCCTTCCAGTCAAACGCGCACTGAAAGATGCTGGTCTAACACCTGCAGACATTGATGAAGTTGTGCTGGTGGGTGGTTGCACGCGTATGCCAATGGTACAGCAGCTTGTACGGGCAATGATTGGCAAAGAACCCAACCAAAACGTCAATCCTGATGAAGTTGTAGCGGTGGGTGCAGCAATACAAGCGGGTATTCTCGCTGGCGAACTCAAGGATGTGCTGCTATTGGATGTCACGCCCTTATCTCTGGGATTAGAAACCGTCAACGGCGTGATGAAAAAACTCATTCCCCGCAACACCACCATACCAGTCCGTCGTTCTGACATTTTTTCCACATCAGAAAATAACCAAAACACCGTGGAAATCCACGTTGTCCAAGGCGAACGCGAGATGGCAGCAGATAACAAGTCCCTCGGACGGTTCAAGCTGTATGGCATCCCACCAGCACCACGCGGGGTACCTCAAGTTCAGGTGTCATTTGATATAGATGCTAACGGCATTTTACAGGTAACGGCTCTCGATAGAACCACAGGGAGAGAGCAGAGTATCACAGTCCAAGGCGCTTCTACCTTAAACGAAGCAGAAATCAGGCAGGCAATCCAGGATGCTGAGAGATACGCCGATATAGACCGAGAACGTAAAGAACGAGTAGAAAAACGCACTCGTGCTGAGGCATTGATTATACAAGCAGAACGACAACTTAGAGAAGTGGCGCTGGATTTCGGGATGCAATTTGCCCGCAGCCGTCGTCAAAGAATAGATAATATCTGCCGAGAACTGCGTGAGAGTTTACAAGCCAATGATGACAGAGGCATTGACCAAGCCTACGCTGACCTGCAAGATGCTTTGTATGAGCTAAATCGGGAAGTCCGCCAGTATTACGTAGACGACGAAGAAGACGACCTGTTCGGTACTATCCGTGACATCTTCACTGGCGGCGAGAAGGAAAGGGAACGCGAATCTCCAAGGGAGACGTACCGCGATACTCTTGGAGGGAGCCGTCCAAGAGGCGATAGCCCAGAACGCCCGCCCTACAGGGGCGATCGCGATTACTATGGTAGAGACTACGACAGAGATTATAACAGGGACTATGACAGAGGAGGTCGTTCCTCCTACGACAGCGGTTCTTCACGCAAACCCCGTCCTAGCTACCAGGATAACTGGGACGATGAGGATGATGATTGGTTATGACATCTTCTAGATATTTGTTGGAAATGGGGCTATAACTTTCACTGGCCAGAAACCCTGCCCCTAACCCTTAAAATGACGCCTTACAGATGGAATGAAAGATAAAGAGGTTGATTCGGCATTCGGATTTGGGACCTGGTACTTGGTAATAGGTAATTAGTGAGTAGTTCAATAATTAATGAACTACCATTAAAAAATTTAAAATCTAAAAATTTAAAGATAAACAACTGAAGTATGCCAAATTTGCAGAATTTTCGCGATTACTACGAGATTTTAGGAGTACCTAAAGAGGCAACAAATGAAGAAGTTAAAAAGAATTATCGACGGTTAGCGCGTCAGTATCACCCAGACCTTAATCCAGGAAACAAAGCTGCAGAGGAAAAATTTAAGGATATTGGTGAGGCTTATGAAGTCCTAAGCGATCCAACGAAACGCGCACGGTATGACGAGTTTAGCCGTTTCTGGGAACAAAAAGGCTTTGGAGGCAAACAGGCATCACGAGGAGCTAAAACTTGGGAAAATCGCTCTAACGGTCGTAGTAGTCCTCAAGAGGTAGATCCAGGGAAATATGCTGATTTTGATAGTTTTATTAATCAAGTCATTGGTGTAGGGGTTCGCAAAGACAATAGAAACGAAAACTCCACCAATGGCGCTAATAGCGATCCGTTTAGTTCACCTAACAGAAAAGTTCAATATACAGTCAACTCCCGACCCACTCGTCGGGATATAGAAGCAAGATTGACCCTGCCACTGGAAAAAGCTTATAGAGGTGGATCGGAGAGGATTCGCCTAGAAGATGGGCGATCGCTCGAAGTGAATATGCCTCCAGGTATGGTAACAGGTCAAACTATCCGCCTGAAAAACCAAGGAATCAATAGTGGCGATTTATACTTAAAAATTACTGTCAATCCTCATTCTTTATTTAAAATAGAAGGCTCAAATGTACACACTCAGGTGCCGGTGACTCCTACTGAAGCAGTCTTGGGAGGACAGGTAGAAGCACCAACCCTAGATGGACCAGTGAAAATGTCTATTCCCCCAGGTGTCAGGTCTGGTCAACGCTTCCGCCTTGCCAACAAAGGCTACCCTAAGGAAAATGGCGAACGTGGTGACCAATTGGTGGAAATTCAGATAGTTGCTCCAAAAAATATTAGTCAGCAAGAACGTGAACTTTACGAAAAGTTACGGCAGATAGAAACCTTTAAACCCCGCGCTGATTTAGTGAAATAGGTAGTGGTTAGTAGTTAGTGGATAGTGGATAGTAGTTAGTAGAAAATACAACTACCAACTACCAATCATCTGCTGGGCAGTTGGTTGGGTTTAGAATATTAGAAAAAACTTTATCGCCAAGTGACTCAAACAGCCGTGAATAAGAATGGGGCAATGCCACAAAGCAGCGAACCGACCTATTACTCCCTGCTAGGACTGCATCCCTCCGCCTCGGCAATCGAAATCCGTCGCGCTTACCGGGAACTGAGCAAGCACTATCATCCAGATACGACAAAATTGCCCACTCCTGTAGCTACTGCCAAATTTCAGCAACTTAACGAGGCGTACGCCACCCTCAGCAGTCCAGAACGGAGATTTAGCTACGACCTGAAAATTGGTTATTCGCGCTTTGGGGTGATCCAACCACCCCCCGACTTGAATCATCCTGTTTCCTATTCCTACGACTGGTCGAAATCAGCTTACCTTGATGCCAGCGATCGCCCCCTCTCAACTGGCGAAATCTTTGCTTTGTTTATTCTGGGACTGACATTTTTAACTTGCTTGCTGCTAGTGATCGCGATCGGTTTAACCCGTGGTGAGGCTGCCTTCCAAACGCAACTGCTACAAAATACCCCAGCAGTACAACAACGCGATATCAGTATTTCTCAACCAACACCCCCTATCTTATTAAGTTAATTAAAAATAAAATTTTTTTGATTTTGATAATTTTTTGTATTGTTTATGCTTCTTCCTTCCTCTGAAACCCCCTTATATAACCATCCTCTCCCCCAAATTGAACATTGGCTGAGAGAGCAAGGCTGCGAACAAGATGAAAAAGAACTGCATTGCTGGCATATTCAGCGACCTGCTTGGCAAGCGGAACTTTGGCTGGATATCGAGCAAATTATCGTGCGATATCTCCAAGTTGGAGAAGGTGGGCAAGATATCCAACGCGCGTTCAAGTATTCCCTCAGCCGACAAGATATAGAACGAGCTGTTTTTTCAGGACCATAACTAGGGAGTTGATAGTAGGTAGTTGATAGTAGGTAGTTGATAGTAGGTAGTTGCATTTCCTACTACCCACTACCCGCTACCCACTACCCACTACCTATTCCTAAACTTTGCCAAACCTCCGGTTCCGTTGCTGGTAGGCGCATAAAGCACGATGAAATTCATTGCGGTTAAAATCGGGCCAGAAAGATTCAGTTATATAAATTTCTGCATAAGCTATTTGCCAGAGAAGGAAATTCGAGACCCGCATTTCTCCACTCGTACGGATTAATAAATCTGGGTCACAAATTCCCTCAGTGTAGAGGTGACGTTCAAAAGTCGCCTCATCAATTTCATCTGGTTGGAGTGTACCTTGCTTTACTTTATGAGCAATTGTACGGCATGCGTGTAAAATTTCCTGTCTAGCCCCATAATTGGTCGCGACTGTGAATTTAATACCGCGATTGTTCTTCGTTTCTTCCATTGAACGAGCAATTTCTTGTTGAAGCGGATGAGGTAAGGCGCTCAAATTACCCACAAATCTAATTTGAACATTCTCCTCCATCATTTCCCGCAGTTCTTGGCGCAAAACACGCTGAAATAGAGTCATCAAAAAATCGACTTCTTCGGTGGGTCTTCCCCAGTTCTCAGTTGAAAAAGCATAAGCTGTGAGTGCCCCAATTCCCCAATCATCACAACAGCGAAGTAAATTTTTCAGCGCATCTACTCCCCGCTGATGTCCTACAAAGCGGGGGAGTCCTCGACGCTTGGCCCATCGACCATTGCCATCACAAATCACCGCAACGTGCTTGGGCAATAGTTCTCGTTTTAAATCAGGGGGCAACTCTTGCAGTTCAGTGTGTTGTGCTGTCATTTTTTATCTCGTCGCGAAGCAGTCGATGGTAATCCAAGTAAACGTGAAATCAGTGCTAGTGCCTTACCACGAATCTGACGACCCAAGCTCAATAAACCAGGAGCAACAGCCTCCCGATCTACAGTTGGGGAAAATCGAGCCTCTAATGACTCTTTCAGCTTCGTAGTAGTCAGTGGTCTATTGAGAGTTCCCCGTTCCGCTAAGGAAATAGAACCCGTTTCTTCTGATACAACGACACAAATGCAATTTTCGACGCGCTCAGTAATTCCCATTGCCGCCCGGTGGCGTGTTCCCAACTGGCGCGAAGCGGTACGTCCCGATAGCGGTAGAATTATACCTGATGCCACAATCCGCGAGCCACGAATCAACGTCGCCCCATCGTGTAATAAAGTTTTCGGCTGAAAAATTGTCTGTATAAGTTCCTTTGAAACTTCGGCATTTAGCTTTACTCCTGGCACGGAAAAATCCCGCTCATCAATAGGACCAGTGGTTTCCAAAATTAGCAAAGCTCCAATCCGGTTTTTTGACAATTCTTTAACAGCATCAACAATTTCATCAATTACACTATCAGATTTAGGTACCGCTAGACGGGACGGTTGAAACAACTGCCGGAATTCGCCACGTCCCAATTGTTCCAAAAAGCGGCGAAACTCTGACTGGAGAGCAACCGCCATTGCGACAGCACAACCAATCACTAACTTCTCTAGCACAAAGTTGAGCAGTTGTAGCTGCAATCTGCTACTGACTGCTGAAGCCAACATCAAAATAATAAATCCTCGCACCATCCACAGTGTCCGGCGCTCACTAATAATAACTAGTATCATGTACGTCAGCGCCAGTACTAACACAATATCCAGAGTCTCAACAAGCAAAGACTGTGACCTTCCTAGGTTTATCAGCCATTGCGTCCACCAATCTCCCATGACATCTGGATTTAACCCTTTGCCTTTAATAAAGTTAGTCAACACTTAACAGTCATTAGTCATTAGTTATTAGCTAATAACTAATGACTAATGACTAACTTTTGAGCCTTTCTGGTAGACAATCCTGTCGAATTAAGTCTTGATAAGTTTCGCGTTGCAAAATCAAATTTGCTTCGCCATTCGCTACTATAACAGCTGCCGGTCGAGGCAAGCGGTTGTAGTTCGATGCCATACTGTAATTGTAAGCACCAGTTGCCATGACTACGAGAATATCCCCTGGTTCAGTTTTTGGTACCTGGGCATCCTTAATTACAATATCTCCTGATTCACAATGCTTTCCGGCAATTGTTACAGTTTCTGTAGATGGAGCAGACAATCGATTGGCAACAACAGCGCGATACACTGACTGGTAAGTAATTGGGCGTGGATTATCAGACATTCCCCCATCAACTGCTATGTAGGTGCGTGTTTCTGGAATGACTTTGGAAGAGCCGATAGAGTATGCTGTCACACAAGCTGTTCCAATCAGGGAACGTCCTGGTTCAGATAATAATTTTGGCAAAGGCAAATTTGCTGCTGCACAAGCTTGGTGAATCACTTCACAAATCGGTTTGACCCACTCTTCGATGCTAGGTGGATCGTCTGATTCTGTGTACTTAATCCCTAAGCCGCCTCCCACATTCAACTCTTTGATTGATAAACCGTAAAGAGCAGCCTTACTTATCCACTGCACCATCACCCCAGCTAAATCTTGATGCGGTTGGCGTTCAAAAATCTGGGAACCTATGTGGGCGTGTAACCCTACACAGTTAACGACAGATTGTTGACTTACAAAAGTAAACAACTCATCGAGTTGATTGGGATCAAAGCCAAATTTACTATCCAGATGTCCCGTGCGAATGTACTCATGTGTGTGACATTCAATACCGGGTGTTAGCCGCAGCATAATGCGGATGGGGGAAGAGGGAGTGGAGGGAGATAAAGAGATTAATTTGTCTTCCCCTACTTCCCCTACTTCCCCTACTTCCCCTACTTCCCCTGCTATCTCCACCAAGGTATGCAACTCATACCAGTTATCCACAACAATGGTGCAGCCAGACTCAATGGCAAAAATCAGTTCTTGGCGAGATTTATTATTGCCGTGGAAGTAGATTTTATCGGGGCTTACACCCGCACTCAGGGCTGTGTGGAGTTCGCCCCCAGAGACGACATCTATTCCTAAACTTTCCGATGCAGCGATCGCGCAAACAGACACGCAACTCCACGCTTTAGAAGCGTACAGTACTTGAGATTCACCCTTGTAGTAGCGCTGGAAGTTGTCCCGGTACTGGGAACAAGCTATTCGCAGGGTTTCTTCATCTAAAATATATAACGGTGAACCAAATTGCTGAACTAGGGTTGTAACATCACAGCCACCTATTTCCAGATGGTCATGAGTGTTGATTCTGGCTGTCAACGGCAGAAGTTCCTGATTTGGGGAAAGACTTGTGTTTGTAGTGCTTGCTTGTGGCAAATACTGACTACCAGAATATTGAACCCCAGCAGGGTGTGTCGATACCATAACTATAAGAGTTGTCCTTGTTTAAATTACGGGCGTGAGTAAGTCCTCCGATTCCCAGTTTACAAAGGGCTTGTACCATTACAAACAAGTGTGAGCAAATTAGAATTAGAAATCCGACATCTAACTCCAGCTGATTTAACTGCCGTGCTAGAACTAGACAAAACCTGTTTTGGCGGTTTATGGACAATGGATGCCTACCAACGAGAGTTAGATAGTCCTAACAGTGATTTACTTGGTTTATTTTCCCCTGTCTGTGTCATCAAAGTACTGGGAATCGGTTGCTTTTGGTCAATTTTAGATGAAGCACACATTACTCTTTTGGCGGTTCATCCCCAATACCAACGTCAAGGTTTTGGACAGGCTTTACTATATTCTGTGCTAAAGACTGCTTGCGATCGCGGCTTGGAGCGAGCTACCCTCGAAGTGCGAGCTTCCAACTCGGCGGCAATTTCTTTATATCAGAAATTTGGCTTCAAAACCGCTGGACGTCGGCGGCGCTACTACAAGGATAACGATGAGGACGCCCTGATACTTTGGCTACCAGACTTGCAACAGCCGCAATTTCAACAAACTTTAGATAATTGGTACATCATTATTAATGACCATTAAACAAAAGCGTCTTGGTCATTAGTCATCCATCATTAGTATTAGATTAGCTTTTTATTCAATTTCTTATTTTCTTGTTTTATTTATAACGATTTTCGATTGAATGCAATAGAGCTGTAGGGGAGAACAGTCTTACTCTCCCTTTAAAGGCTAAGCGCAAAGGGCACGCGGAGTGCAAGCATTGCTCTTGTGTAGGAGGCAGGCGCTAGACTCTACAATTTAGCGTCTTCCATTATATAAGACATTATCATAAAGTTCAAAATCTTCTTGACAAGAACCCTGTAATATGATAAAAATTTTTCTTTGGGATTGAATAAAAATTTTTCAATCTAGCCATCAATTGTTCGTGGTCAAACCTAAAAAAGGTAAACCAGGTTACACTCCTCAGCACACTGGCCGCCCAAAAGTAAACAAAAGTAAAGAAAAGTCATAAAAATTTAGCGATCGCCCATAAGCCTGGGTAACTCGTGTCGGATGTCTATTTTCTTTATACAGGCATCCGCCAGTTTAGCCTGTGCTAAAATCAGCGTACCGGCACGACGCAGGTGATGGGATGAATGCCATATGTTTGAACGCTTCACAGAAAAAGCCATAAAGGTAATAATGCTAGCCCAGGAAGAAGCTCGCCGTCTTGGGCATAATTTCGTGGGTACCGAGCAGATCCTCTTGGGTCTGATTGGAGAAGGTACCGGAGTAGCGGCTAAAGTACTGAAGTCTATGGGCGTCAATCTCAAAGACGCTCGGATTGAGGTAGAAAAAATCATAGGTCGAGGCTCTGGCTTTGTTGCTGTGGAAATTCCGTTTACGCCACGGGCAAAGCGGGTACTGGAACTATCCTTGGAAGAAGCGCGCCAATTAGGGCATAACTACATTGGCACCGAGCATCTGCTGTTGGGCTTAATCCGAGAAGGGGAAGGTGTAGCAGCCAGAGTGCTAGAAAACCTAGGGGTGGATCTGTCTAAGGTAAGAACCCAAGTGATCCGAATGCTGGGAGAAACAGCTGAGGTGAGTGCGGGTGGTCAACCACGCGGGAACAAAACCCCTACTTTGGACGAGTTTGGCTCGAATCTAACCCAAATGGCAGCCGACGGCAAGCTCGACCCAGTAGTGGGACGCGCCAAAGAGATTGAAAGGGTGATTCAGATTTTGGGTCGCCGGACAAAAAATAATCCTGTGCTGATTGGGGAACCAGGGGTAGGTAAAACCGCGATCGCCGAAGGTTTAGCACAACGCATTGCCAACAAAGATATCCCTGACATCTTGGAAGACAAGCGTGTGGTAACTCTGGATATCGGTTTACTTGTCGCAGGAACCAAGTACCGGGGTGAATTTGAAGAACGCCTGAAGAAAATCATGGATGAAATTCGTCAGGCGGGCAATGTCATTCTCGTGATTGACGAGGTTCACACCTTAATTGGCGCAGGTGCGGCAGAAGGCGCAATCGATGCAGCAAATATCCTCAAACCAGCCTTGGCGCGAGGTGAATTGCAATGTATCGGAGCCACAACTCTAGATGAATACCGCAAGCACATCGAGCGGGATGCAGCCCTAGAGCGTCGCTTCCAGCCAGTCATGGTCGGTGAACCATCAGTAGATGAGACGATTGAAATTCTCTACGGACTGCGCGATCGCTACGAACAGCACCACAAGCTGAAAATCTCCGATGAAGCTTTGGTCGCAGCGGCGAAGTTGTCTGACCGTTATATCAGCGATCGTTATCTCCCAGATAAGGCAATCGACTTGATTGACGAAGCAGGAAGCCGAGTTCGCTTGATTAACTCCCAACTGCCCCCTGCAGCGAAAGAGTTGGACAAAGAACTGCGTCAGATTTTGAAAGAAAAAGACGATGCAGTCCGCGCTCAAGACTTCGACAGAGCTGGGGAATTGCGCGATCGCGAGATGGAAATCAAAGCCGAAATTCGCGCCATTGCTCAAACCAAGACCAATGCGACTCGTACTGAAGGTGACGAACCTGTCGTAACCGAAGAAGACATTGCTCACATTGTCGCTTCCTGGACTGGAGTTCCGGTGAACAAACTCACCGAATCCGAATCCGAGAAGTTGCTGCACATGGAAGACACGCTCCATCAGCGCTTGATTGGTCAAGAAGATGCTGTGAAAGCGGTTTCGCGGGCAATTCGTCGCGCTCGTGTCGGTTTGAAGAATCCTAATCGACCCATTGCGAGCTTCATTTTCTCGGGTCCCACAGGTGTGGGTAAGACCGAGTTGGCGAAAGCTTTGGCTTCTTACTTCTTCGGTTCTGAAGAGGCGATGATTCGCTTAGATATGTCGGAATACATGGAGCGCCATACCGTCAGCAAGTTGATTGGTTCGCCTCCTGGTTATGTCGGATATAACGAAGGCGGTCAATTGACCGAAGCCGTGCGGCGTCGTCCTTATACGGTCGTGCTGTTCGACGAAATCGAAAAAGCACACCCCGATGTCTTTAATATGCTGCTGCAAATTCTGGAAGACGGACGCTTAACCGATGCTAAAGGTCGCACCGTAGACTTCAAGAACACCTTACTGATTTTGACTTCCAATATCGGTTCTAAGGTGATTGAGAAGAGTGGTAGCGGTTTTGGCTTCGATGTTGCAGAAGATCAAACAGAAGCGCAGTACAACCGGATTAAATCTCTGGTTAACGAAGAACTCAAGCAGTACTTCCGTCCTGAGTTCCTCAACCGTCTGGATGAAATCATCGTCTTCCGTCAATTGAGCAAAGAAGAGGTCTCTCAAATCTCCGACATCATGCTCAAGGAAGTGTTTGGTCGCCTCACCGAAAAAGGCATCACACTGGAAGTTACCGACAGATTCAAAGACCGCCTCATCCAAGAAGGTTACAGCCCCAGCTACGGCGCAAGACCATTACGTCGAGCAATTATGCGCTTGTTAGAAGATAGCCTCGCCGAAGAGATTCTGTCTGGTCGCATCAAGGAGGGTGATACAGCCATAGTTGATGTAGATGATACTGGCAATGTGACGGTGAGAGCGGAACAGCGCCGGGAATTGTTGACCCCTGTCGTTGAATAGAAACAAAGAAGAAAAAAGAAAGAAGAAAGAAGATTAAATATTTCTTCACTCCTTGAATAAAAGGTAGAGTATGCAACTGCTCTACCTTTTTTTGTATTTCATTTCAGAAGGAAGCGAGTTCTATAATAAGACAAGATGAGTTCTTCTCAGAGGCTAGCTATGTTTGCTGTAGAATTTCAAGCTAATATCCAAAATGGCTTTATCGAAATACCCGAGCAATACAAATCACAATTCGTCACACAAAAAAGTATTAAAGTTATTCTGCTGAAACCAGAAGAAAATGCTCCCGTAGAAGACTTGATTGATAAACTGTTAAAGAATCCCCTACAAGTTGAGGAATTTCAGCCATTAAAACGAGATGAGATTTATGAGTGAACCTTCACAGTCTCTCTGTTTTCTAGATTCAAACATATGGCTGTATGCCTTAATAACTAGCACTTAAACTGACAAAAGACATGAGAAAGCTCGATATTTGATATCAAGCAAAGAGGGAGTGATAGTAACAAGTACTCAAGTCATTAGTGAGGTTTGCGTTAATCTGCTCAAAAAATCAATCCTGAATGAGCAGCAAATAGAAAACTTGATTAAATCTTTATTATATAAAATATCGAGTTATAGAGATAAATCAAGAAATTCTCTTAACAGCATCGCAATTGCGAACTCAATATCATTTCTCATTTTGGGATAGTTTGATTGTAGCTACTGCTTTATATGCAGATACTCGTATTCTTTTTTCTGAAGATATGCAAGACGGTTTAATCGTATTTAATAAGCTAGAAATAATCAATCCTTTAAAATAAGAAAGTAAGACAGCCGTACCCTGACGCACTGCATAAGAATGGAACAACAGTAAAGAGTTATAGCGTTTCCTAGTCTGGTGAGGTACAAATTTATCTGCGTCCATCTGCACGGCAGTTGCTACAACGGAGGGAACCTCCCTTCGGGTTCGGCAGTTCCTCTTTGGGGAAACCACCAAGACCGGACTGCCTCACCGCAACGCACTGCCTTGTCCATCTGCGGTTAATTCTTTCTTCCTGCACCTCACGAATATGGGAATCGCTATAAACTGCTCATACCAATTCTATATGAGGCTGCTTACTCCCTCAGGAATTGCTGTTGTAAATCCCCCCGCATTTATTTATGGGGATTCTCTTTTTACTTTTTAAAACCTATATCTATTCGTCGATTTGCCAAGAATCCTTGGTCAGATTTTCATCCAAAATCTTCTTCGGTCGCACAATCACAATGATTTTACCAAGTAGAGGAATTTCCGGTGCTGTTTCAAACCATTGAAACTCTAATTCACCAGAGTTATCAACCACAAAATAACTGCTAGCGTCCCATTCTCGCTCTTGCCGGTCTATGACAACCAACACAGATTCAGCGAGATTTTGTGTTTGGTTGGGAAAGCGATCGCTATTGCACAAAATCACCACCGGATCTTCTGCACTTAACAAAACTTGCCAACCTGGTAACGGTACCCAAGCTTGCTCTCCAGCAAACTTAACCAGACGAAATGGTTCTATCTCCTCTACTAAAGGTACTGCTTTCAGGTCTTTTGGTGTCAATGGCAACTCACCCACCACTGGTATGATACGCGGCAATTCTGCCTCTGATTCCAATCGGTAAAAGGGTAACAAGGGAGCAGGACGTTTAGGTACGACTGTAAAATCAGTCAACAACTGTTCGATTTGTTTCCTTGCTGTTTGTGAGTGAGCAAAACGTAAACCTTTGGCTATGAGGCGGGAGCGTTCTTGTAAGTCTGAGTTTTGGCGGGCTAGTTTCCAGCATTGATAAGCTATTGCATCTCCCGGATGATTTTCAAATCCCTCCGGTAAAGTACGGAAGCGGGAAAAATCCTTCATTGCTTTGGCGACTTCGCGCGCCTCATCAACGTCAAGTTTTTGTTGGAAGGTGAGTTCCGCAGCTGCGGCGCGTTCATCTTGGGTCAGCAGGCGCAGTTCGTATAAAACATCACTTCCACGTGTGGTGTAATGCGATCGCACTGCTTGGGATGCACCAGCCTTTTCTATAGAATTGTAAACTTGAGCGCCAACAATAACTTGGTTTTGTTGCATCGGCTCAAATCCAGTTGCTTCAAAAATAGCTTGGGGATCATAACCGAGTTTTTGCAGTTGGGCTATGGCAATTCCCCATTCCACCCAGGTACCTTGCTTTTGTCTGAGCTTTTGCAGCAATGGTGCCACATCGTTGTTATCAGAATTTTGAACATTGGGTGGTAGGTCAGTCATAATCCACTACGGTTCAGTTAAGGATTTTTGGTGAGATTCGCTGAGGTGTAGAGACGCGCCATGGCGCGTCTCTACATTGCCGTGCTGATAACTGTTTTGGTCTTATCTGAACGGTATTGAGTCATAATCCACTAACAAGCTTCAAGGGAAGGCGGTTTATACTTATGCAGCAAGTCTTATTGTATTGTCAAACAGTCAACTCCTAGCTGCATAAAGCATATACTTTAATACTCTACTGTCAAGCCGATTGATAGATTATCGATAAAAAAGACAGTTCATCGTTGTTTTATTTAGGTATTTACCCGCACAAATAATTTTAAAACAGTCAAAATTATTGTTGGAAAAATTATAAAGAAAGGTTTTAAGAGTCAATAGAAAAACCTAATATTAAGTATCTACTGCTTCCGAACGTGTTATATTTTAATCCATTTTGGTATTGAATATAACAACAAGATGAAGATTTAAAGGATTGCTTTTATGGATTATCAATTTCTGGAACTAGATAAGATTGGGTGTCAATTAATGACTATAGAGAAACCGAAAAAGCAGAAAATCTTGGTAGTGGATGACGAACAAGATAATCTGGATTTGCTTTACCGCACCTTCCGCCGCGACTTTAACGTCCTAAGAGCAGACAGTGGTATGAACGCTCTGCAAGTGTTGGCAGCAGAAGGAGAAGTCGCTGTTATCATATCAGACCAGCGAATGCCAGAAATGAAGGGAACAGAATTTCTCAGCAAGACTGTGCCTCAGTTTCCGGATACCGTAAGAATTATCCTCACAGGTTTTACCGATATTGAAGACTTGGTAGAGGCGATTAATGCAGGACAAGTTTACAAGTATATTACCAAACCCTGGAACCCAGGGGAGTTGAAGGCGGTGGTTCAGCAGGCGGCTCAAACCTATGATTTGCTCAAGCAACGAACAGAAGAATTGCGCCGTGCGACTGCTCAAGTGTCGCTGCTGAGTGTTTTAGTGCAGCTTACTCAAAACTCTCCCACTTTAGAGGCAACTCTCAACCCCATCGCTAGGATATTTGGTAAAAGTTGTGCGGCTGATGGTTGTATATTCCAGCTAGTAGAAGGTAATGCCTTAGTTGCAAAGCAAGGGACTTACAGTACTACAGGTACTGTAGAAAACTGGCTAGCTCAAGACCCACTCACAACCGAAGCGATCGCCCTTAAGGGCGCTGCGCTCCGCGCAATCGCCACTCACCAAATGCAAGTCTCGGTCAATGTACCTAACGACCAAAAATTGGCTGGTGTCGCTCATTACCCAGCTAACGGTGTTGAAGCACATCTGGTGATTCCGATAACCTATCACAACGAAGTGTTAGCGGTGTTATCACTACAGTGGAAACAACCCTGCAATTTGCGCCAAGATGACCTGAAATTCATTCATTTATCATCCCAACTGGTGGCGATTGTACTCCGCGCAGTGTCCTAAAGGGTAATCGCACTCACTTGTACTCGCTACTATCAACCTACAAAATAGTCAAAAGTCCAAAGTCAAGGGTTCAAAGTAAAACTCTTGACTCTTGACTCTTGACCCTTGACCCTTAACCCTTGACCGATGTCTAGTGAAATTCGTACTATTTTTAACCGCATTGCTCCTGTTTATGACCAGTTAAATGATTGGCTGAGTCTGGGACAACACCGCATATGGAAGGAAATGACAGTGAAATGGAGTACAGCCAAACCAGGAGATACAAGTCTTGATTTGTGTTGCGGTAGTGGAGACTTATCTTTCCGGCTGGCGCGGCGTGTAGGAAGAACCGGACAGGTGTATGGAGTGGATTTTTCTGCACAATTACTAGAAATTGCCAAAAAACGTTCTCAAAGCCAGTATCCCCAACCCAGCATCACTTGGGTGGAAGCTGATGTTCTGGACTTACCTTTTGAAGATAATAAATTTGATGCCGCAACAATGGGCTATGGTTTAAGAAATGTAACAGATATCCCCCGCTGTTTGAAAGAGTTACACCGCGTTCTTAAAGCGGGTGCTAAAGCCGCAATTTTAGACTTTCATCGTCCCAGCAGTCCTCAAAAGCGTGCCTTTCAGCAGTGGTATCTGGACAATCTTGTTGTTCCAGTCGCCAATCATCTAGGTCTCAAGGAAGAATACGCCTACATCAGTCCCAGCTTAGACCGCTTTCCCACAGGAAAGGAGCAACGAGAGATAGCTCGTCAAGTTGGTTTTGCAACAGCAACACACTACCCCATTGCGAACGGTATGATGGGAGTGCTAGTGATAACGAAAGCTGAGTAGTTAGTCGTTAGTAGTGACTAGCTAATAACTACTAACGACTAACTGATAAGTAATAACTAATGGATTGGTCTCACCTTTGGCTTTATGTGTCTCCCCCGGTAGTGGGTGGAATTATTGGCTATTTTACTAACGATATAGCCATCAAAATGTTATTCCGTCCCTACCGTGCAATTTACATCAGTGGACGAAGGGTACCTTTTACGCCTGGATTGATTCCCCGTAACCAGGAACGGCTTGCCAAGAATGTCTCAAATACAATCATGGGATCGCTGCTGACTCCAGAGGAGTTGCAAAAACTGGCGCGGCGATTGTTGCAAACCGAACGAGTACAAGGAGCAATTCTGTGGATATTACGACTGGCAATTGACCAACTAAAATCTGATAAAGAGCAGAAAACCGCCAAGATTTTGTCGGGAATATTGCGGGATTTGTTAGGGGAATCCTTACCTCGTCTTTTGAAGGTGTTGGCGCGGCGAGAAGACTTTTTGGAAGCACAGGTCAATCAAATTTTTGACCAGATATTACTGGATTTTCAACTTACAGAGGAACAAGCCACTCGCCTTGCTGATTGGTTGTTGCAAGTGGTTATACCGCCGGATGTACTGCGACAGACAATAATTGACTTTTTGACGGATCGCACAATTCAAACTATTGATGAAAGCTTTCGGGAAAAAACCAGCGGTACTTATTGGGTTGTGGCAAATCTATTTGGCTTACGCAATACTTTGAGCCGACTACGGACTTATTGCTTGGATGAAAAAGACGCTACCAATGCTCGTTTGCAGGACTTGCTTCAACAGTTGCAGGTGCGCGATCGCCTCAAGCAATTTCTGCTCAGTTTATCTTTACAAAATTTGCCAATAGGCACAGTTAGGCAACTGCGAAAAACGACACGCGAAAGCGTCCGCCATTACCTGCAAACACGCGGTAGCGACTTACTCCAAGGATTAGGTAGTTCCGTTGATTGGGAGAATATTGCCATGTTGCTGGTGAATCGACTCAGCACCTCTGGTGTTGTAAGTAGTTCGCTGGAAGTCGTCAGCAAAGAACTGGCTCTTGTTTTAGAGCGGTATTTGGAGAGAGATTTAGAAGCAATTGTGACTCAGGTCATCCCCATTTTGGCAATTGACCAGGTGATTGTTGACCGTGTAAAATCAACATCAGCTGCTGATTTAGAAGCAGCAATTGAGGGAATTGTCAAAAACGAATTGCAGGCAATTGTGAATTTAGGCGGTGTTTTAGGCTTTATTGTGGGATTGGTACAAGTCATATTTTTGCTCTTTAGTCAATCGTTATAGGCTCGTACCTTGGCTTTTCCAGGGTAGGCAATTAAAGCCATTTGATGAGATTAGATTGGTCTTTTAAAGTTTGTCTCTCTATCAAGGCTTCACCTCTTTGGTGATCCATTTCTCAACATTTTTAGGTTGATAATTCGCCAATAAATCCAGTAAATTTTCTGGTTCGGATGCTTCCAATACTAGAGAACGGTGGATAGGACGTAAAAATTCTTCAGTGACAGCCTGGTCGAAAAATTTTAGCACAGGGTCGTAATAACCCTTGACATTAAACAGAGCGAAAGGCTTTTGGTGTAACCCTAATTGTGCCCAAGTCAGAATTTCGCAAAACTCCTCCAGCGTTCCGTATCCTCCAGGAAGTGCTACAAAAGCATCAGACAATTGCGCCATCATGGTTTTGCGTTCGTGCATGGATTGGACAATGTGGAGTTGCGTCAGTCCAGTGTGAGCAATTTCCTGAGCAACCAGAAAATCTGGAATCACCCCAATCACCTCACCACCAGCTGCTAAAGTGGCATCAGCAATTGTACCCATTAGCCCAACATTACCACCCCCATACACCAAACCCAACTTCCGTCGTGTTAATGCTTCGCCCAATGCTTGAGCAGCTTGTTTATAAGCTGGTTGTACACCCATGCTAGAACCGCAAAACACGCAGACGTACTTCATCTTGTTTCCACGAGAGACCCCGCCTTCAGCGAAGCAAGGCGGGGAGGGATAGTGGGTCAAACCGACTCCTTCAACGGGAGGAGGTTTGACAATCTCCGAGTTGACAGCACGATTAACCCCGTGCTTCGCTGTATCAATCGGACTTTCTTAGCAGTGAATTGTCCAAGACGCTTCCAGGACGCATCACTTACAGAAACTTGTTTTTCGGTATCGCCACTCACCCATCCACAAAAAGTTTTAGCTCCTTGGGTGGCTTCGACGTAATCACCTTTCCGAAATCCGTGACGAGTTACGGTCCCGCCATACTTGCGCCTCACTCCGCCTTTTGCCGGAACCATGAGGTGTAGTTGACGACTTGAAACAGGTGGGCGCTTAACAATAACAAATTGGGAGGGAGTGATATTGATTTGACCTTTCCAACCCATACCGTTAATTGACGTTATTCCGTACTTAACCCAACGGCTAGCCGCAATTGTGACACCATCTACTGCGTGAGTTTCTGGTGTTTGGCGTGACTTGTCTTGTTTGTCTTTGGGCAATCCTAACTGTTTACGCAAGTTAGAAGTTTCCCACCCCTGAATAGTTGACGGCTCAATACTGAATTGCTTTTCTACTTGTTTACGTAACCATAATTGCCCAACCATGACAGGGCTAAATCCTTTGTCCCCTCGTGCCATAACACGTTCAACAATGATGCCTTGAACTGGATAAAGCTTGACTATTTCGCTCAATACCCGTAGTTCAAGCGTTTTGTTAGCACGAATACTAGGAGGAACTTTCTTTTGTTTGCGGTTATCAAATCGTGCTTGACGATGAGCGCGTTGAATATATGGCAACTTGCGGTTGATGCGTCTCCCTCTACGACCACGTCGCATCATCGCTCTTTGCTCCATTCTGTCTTTTACGGTTTTGAATGGTAAGACAAGGTGCAACATCAGCAACGTGAATCTGGAAGATTGGACGCCAACCCCAGAGTAAAGCTTGCCAGGGTCTAGTCCAATAACAATAGGTTGAGTCTTGGTATTGCTTGGTTCAACGGTTAACTGTACGTAGAATACGCCTAGCTTTGACCATTTTTTGATTGCTTTACTATCCTTTATCCAACGTCTAGCACGACTAGGAGTCGTAGGCATGAGTGGTTTGCCACCTTTTGAAATTACCGGAATTCGCATTTAAGATAATTCTCCTTTCAGAGTTGATGTCCCCTCGCCCAACTAACTACAGATGTCTTGGCAAGGGCCCGACGACCTAACAAAAGGTCTTAAAGTATTTCCAAACTGGGGAAGTATTTGGAAGTTTTAACCGCAGTTAGTCTCAGTGGGCTATTCAACACTTGCGTTGCTAAGTTTGTTCTTAGCAATCCCCGTCCTCAGCCGTTAGGCAGGGCGGGGTAGTTGAATCAGTTTGCCTCTTAAAATAAGTAGCTTAATTAAATAAAAACTCGCGCGTTAGAGCTTTAGCCCTTTAAAATCTTATACAGAGCGATAAATCGCTCACTACAAACAAAAGTTTTATCTCACCTTTTCCGTCAATTGACAGATTAATTCCTTTGAGACCATAAACATAATTTACGGTGTAAAACATTAAACACAAAAACCCATGACTGACGAGTTGAACAAAGGCGATAAGGTTAAATGGAATACATCGCAAGGAGAAACGACTGGTAAGGTGGAAAAGAAACTCACCTCAGCCACAGATATCAAAGGACATCACGTTGCAGCCTCAGAAGATAACCCTGAGTACTTGGTTAAAAGTGACAAAACTGGGAAACAAGCAGCCCACAAACCTGATGCTCTTGAGAAAATCGAGGACAACAGTAAATAGTTTATTTTATTTTTACCGCAAAACAGTTAAAACCGCCTTAATTAAGGAATAAAACACCCCCTATTCCATCACTTCTCCTCTCCCTCTCTCCCCAGGGGTCGATGTTGGTGGTACGCTCTTTTTATAGGGTCTTAAGTAGTGTTGCTTACTGTTAGGAGGTTATACTTATGTATCTTTTCATGGAAGCAGCAGCGCAAGCAGCCAAAGAACCATACCAATTTCCTTGGGCTTTCACATCTGTGTATGTTATTGGCTTTATTGCTGCTGTCACAATTGGCTCAATTGCTTGGTACAACTCTAAGCGCCCTGTCGGTTGGGAAGATAAAGACCGTCCTGACTTTGTGCCTAAAGTTGACAAAGATGAGACTCCAGGACTGGGTGAGCCGAAATCTTAGATAGTCCTGAGTTGTGAGTGCTGAGGAGATAGCGCCGTTAGCAGGTTTCCCTTGTTGCGGCTTTGACGTCGCTGAGTATCATAGCTTCTGTTTTTTTAGTTTGATAACAAAAAAATAAGTGGCACAAAGACAAGACCTACTCAGGAACGCCTGTCGCATACCACTTGCTATCTCCTTCGGACCTTACAACTTCTTTGGGCAACGCAGTCGCTCTTCAAGTTCGGAAACCTCCCCAGGCAAAAAGCTCCTCATTGCTCAGAACGCAGGTATGTGTTGGACTTATGCCTCAAAACTCAGAGCTTTTTTAGTTCTGAACCTCAACCCAACGACGGTAAAGCTTTTGAATTTGTTTGAGAATGCCATTATACCCAGGTTCGGTTGAATCATTTGTGCCTGACAATTGTTGTAATTTTGTTAGCAGTCTTGCTTCTTCTGTTGCCACTTCACCATCACTGTAAATTAAGCCGCTGATGGCTTCAATCAGGTTTTGGCAATCTTCTGTACTAGGGCGATCGCCTAAATATTCCTTCACCCACTCGTAAAACTGTTCTGGCTGCACAGCAACCAATTCATACAGCAAAGGCTGTATTTCTGGCTCGTTAGCTACACCCTTTTCTTGAGCGATTTTGCGAAGATATTCTCTCTCTTCTGGCTGAATTCTGCCATCAATCCAAGCTGCTCCAATTAGGATTTTAACCAAGTTTGTCACATTGGAATTATTAACCATTAATTTTTCCTCAAGGAATTAGGACTTGGGAATTGGTCTTCTTACCTATTTTCCACATTCCCCATTCCCTATTTCCCCTTCACCACAAAAGCTTACAAAAATTGAAGCAGAAAGCCCACCAGCTACATCCGGAACAATACGACATGAGGCTGACGGCAGCAATACCAGCTGCCGTCAGCCTGATAGTGTGTCAGTGGTAACACACACTCGTGAAGCGATGGCGATCGCATTTATTGTTAGACGCGATCAATTTTAGTGTGCAGGTACTTTCGGGAAGCAAACTATTTTTATTTGCTGGACACAACCGCTGGTCTAGGCTGAACCAAGAAGCGTTTTTCATATATTTGAACCACAATCTTTGGTAGGGGCGAATAGCCGTTCGCCCTTACAGTGTGGTCTATTTACCCGAAAATTGCTGTAAGCGCACCATAAAAAAGCCATCCATGTTCTGTTGGTGTGGCAAGACTTTAATCCATCCTTGTGGGGTGGAGTATGCACTAGCAGGGGAATCAACACTAGGAGGCTCAATTTCCCAATTTGGATTCTCAGCTAGAAAAGACGAAACCACTTCTTCATTCTCTTTTGGATGCAGGGTACAGGTGGAATAAACGAGTATACCACCAGGCTTGACAAAAGACGATGTCTGTGATAATAATTCTTTCTGAAGCACAGAGAGTTCTTCCACAGTTTCTGGTGTCTGTCGCCAACGAGCATCAGCATGGCGGTGCAAAGTACCCAAACCGGAGCATGGAGCATCCACCAGTACGCGGTGAGCAGTGTTTTGATAGGGCAAATTCCGGCTGTCACCAGTGGAAATTTCAATGGATTTTAACTTCAGCCGTTGAGCATTTTTTTGGAGTTTTACTAAACGAGAGGGAGTGCGATCGCACGCTACAATTTTACCTTCATCCCTCATCAACTCTGCAATGTGAGTTGTTTTCCCCCCTGGTGCAGCACAAGCATCAATCACCACCTCACCTGGTTGAGGGTCGAGTAAATGACTGACCAACTGAGCGCTACTATCTTGTACAGTCCACCAACCCTCGTGATAACCAGGTAGATTTTGAATAGAACCAGCGTTACTGATCAATCTTAAAGCTTGCGGTAGGTGAGGAACACGTTGACACAAAACACCAACAGATGTTAAAGCCGCCGCAACTTCTTCTGTAGAGGTGCGAAGGAGGTTGACCCGCAAGTCAATGGCTGGAGTTTTATTCATCCATAAACAGAGTTGTTCTGTTTGTGCTAAACCAAATTGTTCTACCCAAACTTGAATAATCCAGTCAGGAAAGCTGTACAAAATACCCAAGCGTTCCTCTGGGTTTTTTGGTAATTTGAGAGGGTCAGGGTAGGAAGTCTTTTCTCCCCCAACTTTGCTTACTTCTCTGATATACTGCCGCAACAGACCATTGACAAAACCCGTTAGTCCAGAAAAGCCATTTTCTTTAGCGAGTTGAACAGTGGTATTTACAGCAGCACTTTCAGGAATTCGTTCTTGATATCGTAACTGGTATAAGCCCAAATGCAAAATGGTGCGAAGGTCTTTCGGCTGTTGGTGGGATTTCTTTTTACCCAATTGGTCGATTAAGGCGTCAAGGGTACGCTGTCTTCTGGTGCAACCATAGACTAATTCTGTGACTAGGCGGCGGTCAGTATCAGGTAAATTTGCTTTTTGCAGCACTCGGTCTAGGGCAATATCAGCATAAGCGCCCTTGTGAACGTCCCGCAAGGCAATAAAAGCTAGTTGACGGGGAGATAAGCAAATCAAAATATCTTCCAAGAAGCCCTTCGGGCGTCTACAAAATTTAAAATTGAACAAGCCAATGCTAGCAAGTCTCCTGTATCCTAGCGGTTTTGCCGGTGCAATTGAAATGCATGGAACTAATAAGGTGCGCTTACGTGAGGGTAACGCACCTTAGTGTGAGGAAGATTCTTTTTAATGAGAATGAACTTTAAGTTATATTACAAGATTTATCCCATGAATATAGTGTCAACCTTGGGAAGTTCAAACTCACAAGCTCTCGAAGCAGGTTCTACAGTAAATGGAGCAAAAGTTACTAAAGGTAAAAATGTAGGGTTTCGCAATAATTCTTTTGCTAACAAGAATCCAGCAATTGTCCAGGTTTGATATTTTCTGGCTTGTTTGCCAATCAGTCGTCCTTTCTTACCGTCGTAATACTCTGGCCATTCGTCAAGATGCAAGCGTGCTTGGGCAATTTCGATAGCCTTATGTGCAAGCTCCATTCTATTGGTTTTCACAGCAGCTGCCGACAACAACCACAATAAGACTGGCCAACTTCCACCGTTATGATACGACCAGGGTCTATTTTTGGGGTCACATCCAGTGACAATTCTATACTCGTCGTTTTCCAAAGCTGGGAAACAAAGTTTCATGGGCATATCTCCCACCAAGTCATCCCATCGCTCTTCGATGAGATTTATAATTGCTTGTGATTGCTCTTCACTGGCGAGATCTGAGACAATAGCCATCAAATTTCCTAAAGAAAAGAAGCGATTATCTAGCTGTGAAGGTCCAACATTACCAACAAGATAACCACCTTTTCTAGGCAGCCATTTGTCCAATTCATAGTATGGAAGCGAATCTGCATATATGTTGAAGGGATTTGCAGCTGCTTTGCCGTACTCTTCACTCTTGAAGCGATAAATCTTGTTTAACCGATGAAGATCCATCCAATAATGCTGGCGAATATGAGCGCGTAGAAGCGGTAATCGATTATCTATGGCTGTCACCATATCTTCGTTACCTTGACAAATCAACATCTCTCTAGCAGCACGCAATGCTGTAAAAAATAAAGCTTGAATTTCCAGCGGGTGTCCATATATACCCATACGACGGTCAATCATACAAGCGCCGTCTGGAACTAAAAGTGTTGGGTACATATCAAACCGAGTTGCCAAGCACAGTTCCATAATTAATCGGATACCGTTTTGGAATTCAGGTTGATAAGCCAGAGAAAAATCTTTTGAAGCAACTACATAAGCACGCAATAAAATAACCCACCACAAGCAGGAATCAACAGGTGTGACTCGCGCAATAGCGTGTTCACCAAAATCGGGTTCTAGATATTCTTCCTCAGCGTCAGATACAACTTTAAAGCTAGCTGGCATTAAACCCCGACCCGGCTTGTAAGCATTCAATTGCCTTTCTTTAGGCTGTAATTTTAAGGTTTCTTCTAAAAAGTTGCGGACAATATCTGTTCTACCTTTAATGAGAAAAATTAGAGCAGAAGATACAAAATCCCTAACAAAACATTGGTCGTAATTCAGCGCCTCTACCGTTACATCATAAGCAGCTACCGTCCCTACAGGGCGACCTCCATAGTAGAGAATTGAGCTTTCTAGTGCTCTCCATGCTTCTTGTTCTATACTGTCACTCGATACCAAGTCATCTAATTGCATTGCCGGAACAACTCCATTTATCTAGTAGATTGTGGTTTATTTGTAGATGCACCAATGATTAACTTCTGGCTGCTATTCTCATCATAACAATGCTGAATTTATTAAATAGCAAACACAGTCCGCTACAAGATGTTCGCAGCAACTACGGCTCTGGCTGCTCATTTTTCGCGGCTTAATTGAAAGTTATTTTCTTTCTGTTAATTATCTCTTTGTAAATGAAAGCCGTCGTTTTTTTCACATCAAACAGTCACATAAACTCTATTTTTTCATCATTGCTGTTCTGTTTGAACTCCAACAATTTTTGTTTTACCAAACAAATACATATCTCAACTACTATGTAATGTTTGGATATTTTGCAAATGTTATTTAAGTAAAATTACTTAAAACAGCTAGAGATTATTCTGACTATGAATGAAATGATGTGCCCACGCCCATATGATAAGAATTTATAACAAATTTTCACAAGATGCAATACGATTTTTAAATTTTACCTCTCACTTCTTATCAAGCGCTGTGTATTTTACATCAATTTGCTTTGCATGAGATTCTAAAAGTAAAACAGATAAAATAAAGCGCACAAGAGTAGAGGCGAAATACAGGTTTTCCGCCCTCCCTGCCTGAGAGAAAAATTCACAGGCAACACAAGTGAAGAACAAGTAATTTTTGAAACAGCAAAAAATCTTTATAATTTGCCTTGGCAATAGTAACGAAGCAGTTTAGCGAAAGCTAAATCCACTCTTTGTGTAATAGCGTTCGAGACCTATTCGCGATATACCCCATTATTTAGTATTTTCATAGAATGAGAATCCGTTAAACCATTAGGCTGACTGCTTTCTGGAAAAACGAGAAAGTAGTAGCAGCCTTCTGCATACAAAACTGTAACAGTTAGTGATGTGTGAATATAAGTAAGTGTAGACACCCATAAAAGTACACCCTAAAAAAAGATACATACCGCTTTTCTATAATGGCGGCACAACTTGGGTACTTCCTCTACAGGAGAATCCTATTATATTACGTTGATTCAATGTAAATTGTGATTTAAAAGCGGACTTTTAAATCTCAGACTGTTTAGACTGACTAGCCTTCTGACCCTGAGCGAGACTAATTTCATCTCGAATCACATTATGTACCAATTACTACAATGGATGAGAAAGGTTGTAATTGGCTTCACAAAACTCATTATTAGACACACCCACCCTACTAGAACTCTTACTTAAAAATTCTTTATGATTTATTTCATTATTTTTAACTAAAAAAATGAAATAAATTAGTATGCATATATACATAGTAGCCCAAGAAAACTATTTTTGTTCAGTGTTAATCCGTAAATTATTTAAAATTTATTGTAAAATTTCTGTAAAAAATGAGTGTATATACGTAGCTACATTAGCTCTTGTCTATTTCTCCTAAGTTTTTTCTAGATAAGTATAAATAAGCATCACTTCCTTTATGTGAGACGGAAACGCTCAACCAGCAGATGTGGTGTTGCCTGCACTGATTTGGGGTGAGAAAACGGGACATTTACCAACGCTGATCGCACTGTCCATATTTCCTATAAAGCGATTGAGTAAAAAATTGTTCGTTAACGTATCAAATTTAGAGCGTTAACTTTCTGCCGGTACTCTTTATAAGCCTGATTAATTGCTTGCATTGCAGCTTTTGCATTGGTAGAACCGTTTACATCAGGGTGATACCGCCTTGCTAATCTAAGGTAAACACCCTTAACATCCTTTGGAGAAGCAGCTCTATCTACGCCCAAGACTTCCCACCATTGCCCAAACAGCACAGATTCAGGGATGGATTTATCACTACTAAGCATTTGACGCCAAATCTTGATGATACCCCCTTCACCCCCACTCACCAATGTCTTTCCATCAGGACTGAAGGCAACACAACCTCGTCCAGAAAGTTGTTGTAGTAGTTTCCTAGTCCGTAAATTCCAAATATTGATGATACCGTCTGTGCTAACACTGGCGAGGGTTTGACCATCAGGGTTGATGGCAAGGGACACAATCGCCGTCGAGTGTCCAGTCAGAGTGTGAAGCAATTCGCCACTGTGAAGATTCCACAGTTTGATTGTAGTGTCTGTACTACCACTAATTAAAGTTTCACCATCAGGACTAATAACAACTGTATTAACTGCTTCCAAATGTTCAGTAAGAATACGGCTTTGTCCCCAATTGTTTAAATCCCAAAGTCTAATAGTTTGATCGGTACTACCACTGGCAAGGATTTTGCCATTAGGACTGATGACAATAGACAAAACGGTGTCTGAATGTCCATTCAAGGTACGTTTTACTTCTCCTGTGTATCGTCCCCATAGTCTAATACTCTTATCGCCACTGCCACTGGCAAGAATTTTGCCATCAGGGCTGAAGGCAACTGAGTAAACAAAGCCAGTATGACTGTAGGGAGAGTTCAAATAAAAGAATGTACGGAGAAATTTTTTTGTATCTACATACCAATAGCTGATTTTGCGAGCGACACTGCCACTGGCAAGTATCTTACCATCGGGACTGATAGCAACAGATAAAACAGCCTCTTCTTGCCCAGCGAAAGTGTAAAGCCATGTTCCTGTCTTCAAGTTCCACAGCTTAACAGTTGTGTCATTGCTTCCACTAGCTAGAGTTTGACCATCAGGACTGATGGCGATCGCATTTACTGCGGCTGTGTGTCCCTTGAGAGTCTGTACACATCTCCAAGTTTCGGGTAGCTGAGTGTTTAGGGATACTACTTTTGTTTCAATGTTAGGGGCAGAAATTTCAGACTTTACAGATGGGGAGGAGTTTGTTTCAGTTTCTTTGTCTATTTCAGCCTTAAGCATCTGTAACTCATCCTCAACTTCCAAGGCTGCAAATTTTTGGTTGAGGTTTTCACCAGATAAAAATGCCTCTAACTCCATTACTGCTGCGGAATAGGCTTCCATCTGCAAGACTTTTTCTTCCATCCGGTCAAAAACCTGTGCTGGAGTTTCCGCAGTTCCAGACTCGTCCAGTAGCTTGGCAATACCATAAGCAGCGAGTCCAACCACAGCACCAACTGCTGCCATAGGTATTGTCCCAATACCAACAGCTAAACCTATTTTGGGTGCAACTAATCCCATACCGCCGACAACGCTAGAAACACTAGCGCCGCCTATGGCACCAACTCCCAAAGCACCGAAAGCAACAGCATCTCCCTCTGCTATTGCCTTGAAAGCGCCATATACCGCTGCACCAACGACACCGCCAGCACCGACTACAGGCGCCGTCCCAATTCCGACTGCTCCAAATCCTCCCGCTAATCCCATCCCACCTACTGTTGCGGAAATACCAGCTGTCTTTTTTGGTTTATCAGACTTTTGACTATTAGCCTGATGAATCAAATCCCGAATTACGCCACGCACCAGTTTTTGCAGTGGGTTGGGAGGATGTTTTGTCACTATTTTATCTATTATGCTCAAAAATATTACATATAAACTAAATGAGAGAACTGTTGCTCTTGGGGAAGAAACAATGAAATTTTTCTTAGTTTTCTTAAAGCTTGTTTAAAGGTATAAGGTGCGCTCTTCGGTAGCTTTTTAAAACCTTTCGGATAAGGAATGTATTAGTTACATTTCATCCAATTGTTTTCGCAGCGCTTCCAACTCTTGATCAACTACTTGCTCACAAGGTTGTGCTTGTTTTGGCGATGTGGCAAGTCCGTGTACCATTTGCTCTTTCAAAGCTGCCAATTCATCATCAACGTTGCCACTAGATTGCAAAGCGGCGAATTGGCTTTCTAAATCCGCACCAGCCAATTCTGCTGCCGATTGGGCACGAGCTTCTTGCAGCAAGACTTCTTCTTCCATTCGCTCGAAGGCAGCCATCGCACTGCTACTACCCAGCCGCCCAACAGTGTGCAGTTGCGCTTCGGCTTTGGCGGCGGCTATCCGCGCCTTGAGCATTGCCTTTTTCGCCTTTGCTTCAGAAACCTTAGTTTCAAAGGCGAATAGCTTACTCTGGAGGCTATCCACTAGAGCGGTTTGCTCATCCAAGTTAACTTTGAGGGTATTAGCATTCTCAGTAAAAATCTTCTTTTGCTCCAGTGCTTGCCGTGCCAGATTATCATCGCCTTTTTGCACAGCCAGCAAAGCGCGGCGTTGCCACTTTTTCTCTTCAGCTTGGGCTTGTTCGTAGTGTTGCAGAGTGCGTTTTTGAGCCGCTATGACTGGGATTACAGCCTGACGCAACTTGAGCAAGTCTTCCTGCATATCCTCAATAGCCAAGTCTAGCAGCTTTTCTGGGTCAGTTCCTTGTTGAAGTAGTTGATTCAAAGCAGCTATACTAAGCCCAGCGACAGATCCAGCAGCTGCCATAGAAGCCATGCCAACACCAAAGGCTGTTCCCCCTATGGCTACTCCTACACCGCCAATGGCAGCAGAAACACCAGCACCTGCGGCAGATCCAATTGCTGCTGCGCCAGCAGACGAAGCATCCCCCTCTACTATTGCTCTGATAGCTTCATATAAGGCAAGACCAGTTAAGGCACCAGCAGCAGTCAAGGGAACAGCACCAACGCTAAAACCAGCACCTTTTGCCAATATTCCTATTTTGCCAATAGAAGCACCAGCTATGCCTCCTATCGCCGCAAACGCAGTAGCAGTAGCACCTTTATATTTATCTATGTCAATTTCACTATTAATATGGTTTAGTTCAGCCTTAACCATTTGGCTAATGCGGTGAAACAGTTGTTCCATAGCTCTATATTTCCTTTAGCCTGTCAAGCTTTTAAACAGCAATTTGTACCACCGCTAGTTTAGGCTAGTGAACTGTTACAGCTTCGTAAGAATCAATGAACACTTGCTTAATGCTTCTAAAGTTTGTGTAAAGTAAAGCCTTGGGATATCTTATTTTTCTAGTTAATAAACTGCTCTTAATATGACCTCGTTGTCTCCTCACCAAAAAGCCAAAGCCCTCAAACCCGGTAGCCGTCGCCCTGCTAAAGAACTCTGTAGCGAGTGCGGACTGTGCGATACATACTATATTCACTATGTCAAGGAAGCTTGCGCCTTTATCAATCAACAAATAGACGAACTTGAAGAACAGACGCATACTCGCTCCCGTGATTTAGAAAATCCTGATGAGTTATACTTTGGTGTTCATCAAGACATGATGGCGGCGCGGAAACAGCAGCCGATTCCTGGGGCACAATGGACGGGAATTGTAAGTACCATTGCTATTGAAATGCTCAATCGCGGCATTGTAGAAGGTGTTGTTTGTGTACAAAACACCAAAGAAGACCGCTTTCAACCTATGCCCGTCATCGCTCGTACCCCAGAAGAAATACTGGCAGCTAAGGTAAATAAACCAACACTTTCACCAAACCTTTCAGTATTGGAACAGGTGGAAAAATCCGGGTTGAAGCGACTGTTGGTGATTGGTGTTGGGTGTCAAATTCAGGCATTACGAGCTGTTGAAAAACAACTTGGCTTAGAAAAACTTTACGTTTTAGGTACGCCCTGTGTAGATAATGTTAACCGCGCTGGACTGCAAAAATTCTTAGAAACCACCAGCAAATCGCCTGACACAGTCGTGCATTACGAATTCATGCAAGACTTTCGGGTTCACTTCAAACATGAGGATGGTTCAAGCGAAACAGTGCCTTTTTTTGGACTGAAAACGAACCAACTCAAAGATGTTTTTGCCCCTTCGTGCATGAGTTGCTTTGACTATGTTAATTCTCTAGCAGATTTGGTGGTGGGTTACATGGGCGCACCTTTCGGGTGGCAATGGATTGTGGTAAGAAATGAACAAGGCAAGGAAATGCTGGATTTGGTGAAAGACCAACTGGAAACCCAGCCTGTCATGTCGAAGGGCGATCGCAAAGCAGCAATCCAACAAAGTATACCTGCATACGATAAAGGTGTGACCCTCCCCATGTGGGCAGCAAAACTTATGGGTGTCGTTATCGAAAGAATAGGTCCTAAAGGCTTGGAGTACGGTCGTTTCTCGATTGATTCTCACTTTACTCGTAATTATCTCTATGTGAAGCGGAATCACCCAGAGAAATTAGAGGGACACGTTCCAGAGTTTGCCAAGCGCATCGTTGGACAATATCAGTTACCGGAGTAAAAACAACAGGAGTAGAGCAAGTCAGGGAGGCAGCACCATGAGGAAGTCTTGCAAGAGTTTTTGCTAAAATACGTTAAAATTAGTTAATATTCTGTTTCAAATTGTTTCAGAATGTGAGTATCTTGGCAAGACCCATATGAAGGCTGTTCTCAAGTCGGATACCCCACAAGTCACTCGATTGTTTTCTAACCTCGAACTCCATAACAATAAGCTCAATCATCAACCAGGTAGTGTTTTAGGAAGTACTGCTCTTGTTGCTGGAACGACGGTTGGTGCTGGTATTCTCGCATTGCCTGCAGTGACTCTGCCATCTGGTGTTGTGCCATCAACAGTTCTACTTGTTGCTGTTTGGCTGTACGCTTTAGTCTCTGGTCTTTTGATTGCAGAAGTCACTTTAAACACGATGCGTTTTGTGGGGCGTCCGAGTTTAGGTTTTTTGGTGATGGTTGAGAGGACGCTTGGGAGGCTGAGTGCGCGCTTTGCTGCTGGTGCGTATTTGTTCTTGCACTACGCCTTACTTGTAGCGTATGTTGCTCAAGGTGGAGAGATTTTAGTCTCCGCTGTTGAAAAAGTGCTGGGTTTACAGAATGTTTTGCCGACTTGGGTAGGGACAACAACGTTTACCCTCATATTTGGCGGCATTATGTATCTTGGCAGAGAAAGATTTGTGGAGAAATTAAATAGCGCCTTTGTGGCAATTGTCCTAACATCTTTTCTCGGACTTTTATTGCTAGGCGTAACACATCTTAAAACTGCCTCTTTCTTATTTCAAGATTGGGCAGCCCTTCCTGCATCCGTTCCAGTCATGCTGGTTGCGCTATTTTACCATAACGTTGTGCCAACAGTTGCCACTCAACTGGAAGGAGATGCCCGCAAGATACGTCAAAGCATTGTCATTGGTTCTGCGATTCCCTTGATCATGTTCTTGGCTTGGAATGCTGTGATTTTGGGAAGCGTGAGTCCTGATATGATACAGGGCATTTCTGGAGGTGGAACTTTTGACCCACTGCAAATTCTACGCGATGGTGGTGCGGGAGAATAGTTAGGAGTGTTAGTATCCTTTTTCTCTGAGTTTGCTATTGTGACATCATTTATTGGATTTGTGTACGGTTTGCTAGATTTCTTTCAGGATATTGTACCTGTTGCACCTCACAAACCATCGCGCCTACCAGTGTATTCACTCATTCTTATTCCACCTATGAGTATAGGGGCGCTCAATCCTAGTATTTTCTTGACTGCTTTAGATTATGCTGGGACGTTCAGTATATCAGTGTTGGGTGGGATTATTCCTGCACTGATGAGTTGGAAGCAACGTCAAGAACAAGAACAATCAAACAGTATAAGTCAACGGCTAGTTCCTGGTCGTCAGGTGACGCTGATTGTGATGATTAGTGTAGCGTTAGCTTTGATTGGGAAACAAGTTGTGTCAATGTGGTGATTTTAATACTGTAATGTAGGCGATCGCTCAACCCTTAGCAATTCTCTTGCTGCCACTATCAACTTCCATAGGACTTACGCAACACCGATATTGTCATTGCGACCGGAACGGAGTGTAGGGAAGCAATCCCAGCGTCAGGGGAGATTACTTCGCTATCGCTCGTAATGACGGAATTACGTTATTTTTGCGTAAGTCCTGTTCCAATAGGCTGATTTTTCTTTGCTTATTGGAATTTTACGTGTTAATACTGATTATAGCCCTTGGTTTTCACAACCAAAGCCCCTTTTAGTCCAGGCGATTAGAAATCGCGGCTACACAAACAAAGTCCGCCTACGCGGACTAAATTATAAAGGGAGCATTAGATCCGGACTTAGTATGAAGAGCTTCATAATGACAATGTTTGGACTAGTCATCTCAAAAAGCTGATTAACAACTTATCCTATGTCACAAGAAATCTCAACCCCTGAAAAAATCTGGATTATTGTTGAAGAAACATCCCAAACAGAGACGACAACTGGTTCCAGAAGTGGTCATGATATAGGAGGAAGACTAGGAGAAACGACAAGGGAAGTTGAAAGAACTGAAGAAGCCGTCAACACGAAACACAGAGCAGTAGAAGTCACCAAACTTAAGGAGGAAATGCAAGGATTTCTGCAAGCAATGAAAGAAATACTTGATGAAGCTGACCAACCTAGTTCCAAAATGCAGCTTGATGAAGTTCAGCTATCAGTGGAAATCAATGGAGAAGGAAAAGTCAGCTTGTTTGGCGTTGGTGGTAAAGCTGGGGGTAAAGGCGCTATGACCTTTAAATTTAAGCGAAAATAATCAGCACCTAAGTTAAAATGGGCAAGAACTGGGCAATTGTTGTTGGGATAAACAATTACGATAACCTCCAACCACTTAAGTATGCCAAGCGAGATGCTGAAGTGATGGCTAAGTGGCTGAGAGAGGAAGCTCAGTTTGAGTCAGTTTTCTTGTTTACAGAAGATTCGCCCCCCATACCAACCACTCCACCCATACAAACCCAACCGACTTTTGGTCGCCTGCGGCGATTTTTGCAAGCACAGTTCGAGAACACTGAAAAACCTTTGTTAAAACCAGAAGATAACTTCTGGTTCTTCTTTGCTGGTCATGGTAGGCGTTCGGCAGACCAAGATTATCTCATGCTTTCGGACAGTGATCCAACAGATGTAGAACATACAGCTCTCTCTGTTGATTACATAACACAACGATTACGCCGTAGCGGAGCAGATAACGTAGTATTGTTTTTAGATGCTTGCCGAGATCAAGGAAGTCGTGGGGGATTAGGAATTGGGATAGATGAGCATCAGGGAGTGATTACATTCTATTCCTGCACTGCTCATCAACAATCTTGGGAAATTGATGAATTACAACATGGGTCATTTACTTATACGCTGTTAGCAGGACTGCGGCTACAGGGAGAAGCGAATTGTGCCACAGTAGAACGTCTCTATGAACATTTGAAGCGTCAAGTTCCACAAGTTAATGCTGATTATAGGAAGCCCAAACAGAATCCTTATCTCAAGGCAGAGCCGCCCCACAAAATGTACTATATTCTGTTGGAGCAATCTGCCACTCTCAAAGATGTACAACCATTGAAGTACCAGGCATCTTTAGCTGAAAATAGAGGGGATTTGTCATTAGCAAAACAATTATGGGTGAGGGTTTTGGCAGCATCTCGTGGTGATTGGGATGCAGTTGATGCTATTGAAAGGATTGTCCTGCGCCAACGAGGAAGCTCTGAACCTATAATCTCAATTTCTGAGCCTATGACTTCGTTGCGAAGCGGAGAGAGGTCAGTAACTTCTGAACCCACCCAAGAATCACAAATTGCTCAACAGGCGAAAGCGCACCGCCAGAATTTAGTTCGTTACAAACAAGACTTCACTAAAGCAATTGAGCAAGAATTTCCTCTGGGTGAGTCAACTCGTGGGAGGTTAAGAAATTTACAACAATCTCTGCAACTTAGTAATGAAGAAATATCGCAGATTGAACAGCCAATTATTGTCCAGAAGGAAGCGGAGTACAGAAAACGTCAGGAAGAAGAGAGAATAAGGCAGCAACAAGAAGCAGAGAGATTACGGCGACAGCAGCAAGCAGAACAGCTGAAGCAACAGGAGGTAGAAAGACGCCGGCAGCAACAAGCCACAACTATTACAACTCCATTGCGAATAAGCCGAAAACGGTTTTTGCAGTTGGCTGGCTTGGGAGGTGCAGGCTTAGTGACAGCCGTGATAGGTCATGAAATTTACAAACCTATTTCGCTACAAAGTTTTAACTTTGAAGTAGTGACGGTAGATGAACGTGGAAAGGAAATTAATCGCCGCCCAGGTCAGGCAAAGTTTTTTAGCCAGGACTTGGGTAATAACGTAACTCTAGAGATGGTTGAGATTCCTGCTGGTTCTTTTACAATGGGTTCGCCACCAGGAGAAAACGGTCGAAGGGAAAGTGAAGGACCACAGCACACGGTAAAGGTGCCTACTTTTTTTATGGGCAGGTTTGCAGTCACCCAGGAACAGTATCAGCAAGTGATGGGTAAAAACCCGTCTAATTTTATCGGAGCGAAACGTCCTGTAGAAAAAGTGTCCTGGAATGATGCAATGGATTTTTGCAAAAAACTCAGCCAAAAGACAGGACGTACCTATAGATTACCTAGTGAAGCAGAGTGGGAATACGCTTGTAGGGCAGGGACGACAACACCTTTCCACTTTGGTGAGACTCTGACAACGGATTTAGCAAATTATAACGGTAACTACACTTACGCTTCTGCACCAAAAGGCGAATATCGACAACAAACAACAGAAGTAGGAAGTTTTCCGCCCAACGCGTTTGGATTATACGATATGCACGGGAATGTCTGGGAATGGTGTCAAGATAATTGGCATGACAACTATAAAGGAGCGCCTGTTGATGGCAGGGCGTGGGTTGAGAATGATAATCAAATACAAGTGCTGCGGGGCGGTTCCTGGTACGACGGTCCTGTCTTCTGCCGTTCCGCGTCTCGCCTCGACCTTAGGGCGGAGCGCGACGACATCGACGACTATGTTGGTTTTCGTGTTGTCTGCGCGTTCGGGAGGACTTTTTAGCCCTTGACACTTTTGCACTTTTCCCCTTTTCTCTTCTTTCCTTTACTCTGTGCAAGCGTAGCGGAGCGGAGCGATCTAAATTTATTTTTTACAAAATTAACAGCATAAACACAAGCAAGCTTTGAGTTCTTGTCATTGGCAACGGTAGAGGCATACAAAATATTAAATCGCTTTGGTAAATATAAAAACCTCTAACAGGGAATGATGCAAGAGTTATTAACAGGAAAAACTCACCTAAAATAAAAGAATTCTCAATGTATGTATGGTGCATCTGGCTCAACCTGGAACTAGCGAAAAAGGAGGACAAGTGACTCAAGCTTTAACCAAACAAGTAACCTTTGATGAATTTATTGCCTGGTATCCAGAGAATTCGCAACGACGCTATGAATTGTATGATGGAGTCATTGTTGAGATGCCATCACCAACAGGCGATCATGAAGAGGTTGTGGGGTTTTTGGTCGGAGAAATAGTCGTAGAATACTGTCGCTTGAATCTTCCTTATTTCATCCCCAAAACCGCGTTCATTAAGCCAATTTCCGGCAAATCAGCTTATTCACCAGATGTGCTGTTATTAAATCGTCCCCATCTCATCAACGAACCTCTGTGGAAACAAGCGTCAACTGTATCGGACGCAGGATCAATCCCCTTGGTGGTTGAAGTTGTTAGCAGTAATTGGCGTGACGATTATCACAAAAAACTTGCTGACTACGAGGAAATGGGTATCCTTGAATACTGGATTGTGGATTACGCAGCATTAGGCGGACGAGCGTTTATTGGCAACCCCAAGCAGCCGACTCTCTCAGTGTACCAGTTGATTGAAGGTGAGTATCAAGTGACTCAGTTTAGAGGAGGAGAGCGCATTCAATCTCCGACATTTCCAGAACTGGCGTTAACCGCCGAACAAGTTTTTCAAGCAGCTTGACAGATTCTCGGCTTTCGTTGACTGAAGTTCAGGCGACGGGTAGGATATTTTGAATTGGTAGTTGGGCGATCGCACGGAGCGGACATCTTAAGGCGATCGCAACCATAATGACTGTATTGGATTGTGCGATCGTATAATATTCTGTGCGGTAAATTACTATAGTTCTGATGCCAATAGTCTACACACCATTCTCACAAAATGTTTACCAGCTTATTCAGGTTGTGGCTGTTGAAAAGCATACACATCTTTTATAACTTGCACCCAGCCACCAGACACAGATTCGAGAATGCGATCGCCTTTTTTTTAGTTACAATATTAACCCAGGCTGATCTTTCCAAACGCCAAACAATTGATTGAGTCTTTTTAGTTTCTCCTCATCCGTTAGAGATTTTTTAACTTCAGCACCTTTAGTGGAAGAAGGTTCTAAATCAACTAGAATTTCTGCTCCATCTGGTATACTATCCATAGGCTCTAATAGTTCAATGGTTTTACCGCGTTTAATTCCTCTAATTTTCATCTGATCAGTTCCTTTCGTAATAGTTATAAGATGCGTTACAGCTTACGCCTAACACTTATTCAGGTTGTGGCTGTTGAAAAGCATACACATCTTTTATAACTTGCACCCAGCCACCAGACACAGATTCGAGAATGCGATCGCCTTTTTCTTTAGTTGCAACTGTAGGATCTCCCACCACACCACTTTTGCTTAAATCCTGTGTCGCCCACGCAAAAGATAACTTCCCTTCCATACTCAACAAACTTCCTGCTGGTTGTTCTGGTGGATACTCGGCAACAGCAGCATCCATCTTCACCTGTTCTGGTAAAATTGCTAACATGATGCTCGTTTCCGCATCTCCGGCATGAATACCGAGTTGCTTCTCCTTTGGTGTCAGTAATTCCGAGGTAATATGTGGAACTCGCCAGGTAAACAGCGGAAACACCAAGAAGTCACTGTACTTGATATGCAAATCTCGCGCCACAATCTCCATAACTTGGGGTTGTCCGCCGTGGGAGTTCATCAACACCAGCTTTCTAAACCCAGAACGGTAAACACTTTCTGCAACTTCCGTCAGGGTTGCCAGCAGAGTTTCAGCACTTAAAGTTATTGTACCAGGAAAATGCCAGTGTTCATTTGATTTCCCATAATACAGAGTTGGCAGAGCATATGCCGGAATGCTCTCATCCAGCTTTTCTAATGCTTTTCCGAGTACCGCCACACCAATTGCAGCATCAACAATCAGCGGCAGATGAGGACCATGCTGTTCAATTGCTCCGACTGGTTGAATAAGAACCACATTTTCCTTGTTTGGCATTGCCTGGATATCAGTCCAAGTGAGGTAGGGAAAAAAGCGTTGTGGAGGAATAAAGCTATGCATATATGTTGATAGTTGTTAGTTGATAGTGGATAGTTGTTAGTTGTTGGCTACTACCCACTATCAGGCATAATGGGCAAGTTCACAATTTATTTAGAAGTGCTGTATTTCCTAGATACATTAGAAGATATCAACCACTTAGCAAACACTAATGAGAGAAAATTCAATGGTTGAAAATAATGGAGCTATCCGCACTTTATCAGTAGATATTGGTGGGAGTGGTGTAAAAGTATTGGTATTAGATATTACGGGGAAACCTTTGACTCAACGGGCGAGAACAGAGACACCGCAACCTGCAAAACCAGAGGCTGTGATTGATGCAATTGTAACGCTAGCAGCGACTCAAGGTGAGTTTCATCGTGTTTCGGTCGGTTTTCCTGGTGTGGTGCGCGGTGGGGTAACGCAGACAGCTGTGAACTTAAATCCAGATTGGATTGGGTTTGATTTGGCGACAACATTGTCAAATCGTTTAAACAAACCTGTGCGAGTCATCAATGATGCTGATATGCAGGGTTTAGGCGCGATTTCTGGAAAAGGCGTGGAATTGGTAATTACGCTGGGTACGGGTTTTGGTTCCGCTTTGTTTGTAGATGGTAAACTAGTGCCGAATTTAGAAATGGGACATCATGAATTTCGCAAAGGCGAGACTTACGAGGAACAGCTAAGACGTGCAACCTTGGAAAAGGTAGGTGAGAAGAAATGGAACAGACGCTTAGAAAAGGCGATCGCATTTCTGCAACATTTATTCAATTACGATTACCTATATATTGGCGGTGGTGAAGCGGTAAGAGTAGATATTCAGTTGCCGACAAATGTGAAGATTATTCCTAATATAACTGGTTTGTTGGGTGGTATTGCTTTGTGGAAAGATTAAGTAGCTACAACCCAATCTCATACTTTCATAAGTACTTAATATGATAACAGAAGACCAACGGCGTCGATTGGAACGAGAAAGAAACTCGTTTAAACAATTGTATCAACTCCAAAGTGAGAAAGTTGAAAGGATACAAAAAGCATTGATTATTGAAACTGATCCATCACGTAAGTTTCAATATGAACAGCAGATTCAAGAAGAAGAGCGTACGCTTAAGGAACTTGATGATAAGTTATATAAAATTGAAAATCAGTTACAATCTGCACCGCTTTCAACAAAATTTGATTCTAAAAAGATACAGCAAAAAATATTGATTTTGGCAGCAATTCCGCAACCGCATGATTTGCGTTTAGACAAAGAGATGCGGGAAATTAGGACAGCTATCGAACGGGCGACAAGACGCGATTTATTTGAAATTGATGTCAGAACTGCTGTACGCTCTCAAGATATCCGTAGGGCGATCGCAGAAGTACATCCTCAAATCGTCCATTTTTGTGGTCATGGCATGGAGGATGGTAGCTTGGTGTTAGAGGATGATGGAGGAAAACACAAACCTGTATCACCAGAAGGGTTGGCTGCATTGTTTAAGTTGCACGCTGAATATGTAAACTGTGTGCTGTTAAATGCTTGTTATTCAGAAAAAGCTGCCAAGGCAATTAGCCAATATATTAACTATACAATTGGGATGAACCAACCTATAAAAGACCAAGCGGCGATTATATTTGCTCAGGGGTTTTATGATGGTCTAGGGTATAAAAATTTAGATAATCAAGATATTTTTCAAAGAGCTTTTGATGAAGGTATTGTTGCTATTCAAATGGAAAACCTTGCACAGGGACAAATACCAGTTTTCAAGAAAAAGCTTGCTAAAAAATAGCAAATCTCAAATCGTTTCATGAAAATTAACTACTCTTCAGAACCTCGACTTCTCTAAGAAGTCGGGGTTCTTGTTTTTCAAGAAGAAGATTGTTGCTGCGCTGCTTGCTGCACTTCCTCTACGCTCAACTCTAACTCTTGTGCCACTTGTTCTACAGTTAACCCTAATTTTAACAACAGAGGTACTGTTTTGAGCTTTTCCCGACGGACACCTTCTTGCTTGCCTTCCTCAAATGCTTCCTGATAAAACCGTGTTTGCTTTAATTCATTCAAGCTAAACATCATCTCTATCTTCTCTCGACTTATTGATTGGAAGATTGCTGTTGTGTTGCCTCTTGCACTTCTTCTACAGTCAGATCTAACTCTCGTGCTACTTGTTCCACAGTCAACCCTAATCTTAACAACAGAGGTACTGTTCTGAACTTTTCCCGACGGACACCTTCTTCTACTCCTTCTTGCTTGCCTTCCTCAAATGCTTCCTGATAAACCTTTGTCTGCTTTAACTCGCTTAATCCAAACATTGCTTCTATCTCCTCTCGACTCATTGTCGGAAACTTGTAAATTAAAATCGTCTCTATTAATTGTAGTAATTGCTGCTGTTGCTGTTGTGAGCTTATCTCTTGTTGAGTTCTATCTATCAACTCCCTTGCTTTCTCAATTGCTGTATCTTCATTCTCAATCACTAACTTGACAGTTGCAACGCCAATTGGTAAAGATACAGCTTCACCTAATTCGTCAAGGTAGATAACGCTAACACGCTGACTGGTAAAGAATTCACGATAATGTTTTCTATCTGCTGTATCCAGACTTCTGGTAGGATATAGCACAGCAGCACGCCAGTCATTTTGTGGTTGATTTTGCCGCAGATACAAAAAGATTTCTGTAAACAGCCGTGCATAAATTCCTGAATCTCCTTGAAATTGGACTTCCACAAAATAAAATGGGTTGTCGCTTTCTTCAGCAGGAAGAAATACACCATCAATTCTGAAAGCTGTTTGCTTGACTTCAACGGATGAAAATTGGTAAGCGTTAGCCTCTTCTGCTGGTTCACCAATGAGTTCAAAGAAGATGCTGGGAAATTCTTGAAATAGGCGATAGAAAATACTGTCAGTTTTCACGAATTCAGTGTTTTAACATAGAGTATAGAATATCACTGTGATGCAGATTTTAGCATTTGCTCTTGAGGAAAGAGAGTTATTGCTCTAAAACTCTACCACTGGACAAAGATCTGACATAGATTACTACTCCTCCAGTACCAAGGAAGGTTAAAGCAGAAGGTACAAAGGGCATCCAATACTTATTAGGGGTAATGAAATAAATAACGCAGGAACAGTACAAACCAATGAAGACAAATCCTCCAGATATAATTAAACCCTCAGTTGAAAGACTCAACTGAGGGATACTGGAAAAACGCAACTGAGCGATCGCTCCTCCAAGCAGTGACCAAAATAAAATCCAAAGTATCTCATACCAAATAGGCAAAACTCGTAATAGAGGGCGCTTATCTAAAACTGCACTCACAATCTGGCTGACCATCTGAGCCTGTATAATAACCCCTGGTATTGGTGCATGACCTTTTGATGAAAAGGGAGTGAACCAAGGAGCTTCGTAAGAATAATCACTCACTCCAATCAAAACAATTTTGTCTTTTAGAGAGTACTTTGTCAGGAAATCAGACTTGTTAACGTCATCAAGCGTAACTCTTTCTGCAACATATTGAGGAGAACAATCGTTTTTCTTCTTTTCTGAACATGAAACACGATAGTTTAGTAGTACCTGATACCCTTCTAAATCTGTCCAGAATGAATATCCACCTCGATGACGACCATCAAGCAAGTCAAATGTAGTATCACCTAAGCGCAAACGTATACTTCTATCTTTTATTTCTTCATACTGCTTGCCTAAATAATGTTGAGCTAACTCAAGGCTGAAGGCATTACTCACTGGCTCTTTAGATGACCAACAAGGGGAGCTTTTTGGTGTCTCAATGCTTAAAATTTGGCGACGCACAATTCCCTCACTATCTGATAGGAAATCACTAAATCCTAATCGCTTTGTAGGAATTTCAGGTGGTGGTGCAGTACCTTTATTGTTTTGACTGAGATCACCTATGTTACAAACGGCAATAATGCGAGATTCTGTTTTGAGAAGATTAGATAATTTCTTGTTTTCAGGTTGAGAGAATTCCTTTGTTTCTGTTGCAAAATCACGATAAATGTCTAGCCCAATAGTTTTAGGTTGATTTTGCGGATATTTTAGCAGTGTTTTGAGAAGAGTCAATAATGTTTTGTCTGTTAGGGAGCCTCGTTTTATTCCCTCCTGCTTATCAATATCTTCTTTAGTGACTTCAATAACTAATAAGCGATCGTCTTGCGATTCAGTTGGTTGAAATTGCATCATTTGGTCGAAAAACCAAAGTTCTGATGCCTGAAATATTCCACAGAAGCGCATGAATACCACCAGAGTAGTTACCCCTACACTTGTCCCTAGAAACTTAAGCAAGCTGAACCAAGGGATGTTCAGATGGGATCGTCTTTTAGTCTTAGGAATCTGTAATTGTTCTGGAATAGACAAATCTATTCCAGCAACTTGTAAAACGTTTCCTTTTTTAGGGACTTCTCTGAGTCGATCTATTGCATCTTTCAAATTGCCACGGGCAAACTTTTCCATCCCACGAGCGTAAATTAGGAGTGGCTGAAATTCAGTCAATGGTTCAGCAAATGTTTCCGCCAATGAAGCCATCCGCACTAGTTCCGTTTTATCCTTATGATCCAATTTCGAGAATGCTAATGCTAGTTCACGAGCAGCTTCATTAGGTCGGGTGTATGCTAGAGCAACCCACCGCTGAGCCTGGGCAAAGTCTTGAATATCGGGATCATCACTCAATAGCTGCTGCTGTACATACTCAAGTAAGAAGTCTGACAGTTCATTAATCCGCTGTTGAGCAAACTTTTCATCTTCCTTCAATCGACTCAACAGCTCATTTCGCACTGCCAAATCCATTTCATAAAGTTCATGCCCGACTTCATTAAACAGGCTAGAAAGCAGCAGATCTGCTACAGCTATCCAAGGGATGCCTAGTACTTCACTGTGAATATCCTTTTGAAAGTTAGCCCATAGACGATATAACAAGTCAGGTGTGAGTGATAAGGGAAAAGCAGCATGATATGCCAAATACAAGTGTACTTTTCCAAAGCGTTTTTCAAAAGACTCAATGCGTCGCTTAACAACTTCAAGTTTCATTTTGCTCATTTTTTCCGCCCCTCAAAGTTCGTTGGGCGTCCGCGCAGCACACTAATAGCATCCTGTACACCTGGGCGGCTGACTTCAAACATCGGTAACAGACGTGCAATTTCGCCAGCTGTTGTTTTGTTCCAGCGTGAGTGTGGCATAGGATTAAGCCAAGCAATGTAACGCACCTTTTGTTTTAGCTTGGTAAAAAATTCTTTAGTTAATTCGTAGCGCTCCTCGCTATATCCGCCACGGGCTGCACCAGCATCACTGAAAATCAACACAGCTGTCCTATTGGAACAAACATGAGTAACGATATCGCTGACTAACTCCGCTTGCTGATGGTTGGGATCGTGGTAGAGATATTCGATGGGGCAATTATGAAAGTAGTAAATGCCCGCTTTACCCAAACGACCTCCGCGCAAAGCCGTTTCTGCTAGCCGACGTGATAGTGTGTGAAAAGGTACCATTGAGCCATCTTGGTCAATGAGTAACAGCAAATCCGCTTGGTTTACCCGACGTGGAACTAACACAGGTTTGAACAGTATACCTTGGCGTCCAATCTGGTTAACCGTTGCTTCCATATCTAACTCTGTTGGTTGTCCTTCGCGTACTGGGCGGCGCAAGTAGCGCCATACCTGTTTCATTTGCCGCTCGGTTATAGGAAAATATTCAGATGTCAGAAGAAAGCGACTGTGAAGAATTTCCTCATTTCTACTGGTAGCTTGTAACACTGCTTGTGCGACTTGCACTTCATCTTCTGTTGCCTGTGTCAATTTTGCAGGCAGAACGGAGGAAGATGGCGCACTTGGAGTTGCTTCTGGAAAGCTTTTATCATTACCAACTTTTTGTTTAGAGAGCACCCGCTTATCTACCCAGGTATACAATTTATATACAAAAGCAGTCACAGTTGTCCCCTTCACTAATACTAATACAATAGTCTTAGTTATCTGGGCGATCGCATTCCAATTTATCTGGCTTTGGTTTTGATTAATCTGTGTCGTTTGATTTTGGTTTTGATTCGCTTGTGTATTTGGAGTTTGGTTGGTAGTTGATCCGGATGACCAAATTTGCTCTACAATCTGCTGTATTGGATTTTTATTCGACTGAGTTGGATTTCTGTTCATAAAAAATCCAATACCCGAACTAATAATCCAAAATCCAATAATAAAAGCACCTGCCAGCGCTAAATAGTCAATAATGCGGTCAATCTTACGCTTTTCAATTGACTTTACCAATGTTTCCGAACTTAGTACAACAGCATCACTGCCTATCAATTGTTCAAAGTGATACTCAAATATCCGCTTTTCCTCCGCAGATTTAACCCACAAAGTCTGACACAAACGCTTCAAAGCTGCTTTATCACCCATCCCAAAACCAGCTTGCATAGCTTGCAAAACCAACTGATACTCATCAATACCCAGTGGTAAGCCAGCTTCCCGTAGGCGAGTGAAGAGTTCTTGGAGTGGCAATTCATTCACGTCCACGGTTCTGCCTCATATGACGAATATGATCATCCCAACTTTTCAGCAATACACCAGCAAATGGCAGCTTACCATCCAATTTTGCCAGAACCTCATCTTCTGGGTAACGGCGCAGCACCCGAAACCAGTCAATCAATTCACTGGTACTCACTTTCTTACCACCTTCTCCTTTATCTTTCCGCATTTCCTCCCGCAGATTTAAGAAGCGAACCACAGCTTTACCTACCAACGCCTTGGGTGAATCAGGAAAGTGGTTTTTTACAATTTCTACTAATCTTTCGGGGCTAGGAAATTCTACGTAGTGGAACAAACACCGCCGCAAGAAAGCATCTGGTAAGTCTTTTTCGTCGTTACTTGTGATAAAAACGATAGGCGGTGCTTTTGCCTGAACTTCCTGTCCTGTTTCCTCGACAATAAACCGTTGCTCATCAAGTTCTAATAACAAGTCATTGGGAAAGTCAATGTCAGCCTTATCAATTTCGTCAATCAATACTATAGTCCGCTGCTCATTCTGGAAAGCACGTCCCAATGGTCCCCACTTCACATAGGTAGCCGGATCACTAATTCGTGGAATTTCCTCATCTTTGATGATACGACCTGTTGCTGCAAGTTGAGCATCGCGTAAGCGCGTGACCGCATCATAACTATAAAGACCATCTTTGGCACGAGTGGTAGATTTGATGTACCAAGCTTCTAACGGTAAACCAAGTTCATAAGCCACTGCACGAGCCAATCTTGTCTTACCACATCCCGGTTCTCCCTTCAGCAGGAGTGGTCGTTCGAGGTATATTGCCAGGTTAACAGCTTCTATCAGTTCTTCATCTGGTAAGTAAGGATACAACAGTTGCCCAGTTGCATCTCGTTCTCCCAAGTGCGGCTGCACTTTGCCTGTGTATTCAAGTTGTGTATGAGTTAAATTTTTAACCATCTTTCCCTTTCTTCATACCAATTGCAGCCACACCGATGACAAATTTCTAAAAATGCTAGTTCTGGAACCCCATTATCACTATTTTCCAAAATTTCTTTGACTAAATCTTCTATTTCATTTATGAGTTCAACCAGAGGTAATGTGTGGAACTCTGTCTCAACCATCTCAAACCAGTCAGTGAGAGTGCGATCGCCAAACGGATTTATAGTTGGTAGTTTGATAGGAATTTTTGGTTCCCAAGTTGGCTCTAATTGTTCAACGAACATCGTATCCTGACAACCCACACAGCCCTCATAATCTACTAAAAACATGAGTAACTGGTATTTTGTTTGAGATACAACCTCTCGTGCTTGAGTCGCTAATGGCAACCAAAAATCGTGGAGTAGCTCTTGCAAGTACCCTTCTGGCATACAATCCACACCATGAAAGACAAGGATGACATTCTGTGTCTTCCACCACTGAAAAACTCGTTCTGCAATTTCTGGGGGTAAGTGTTGTCTCCCCAAGCCCACACGCCCACCAAGTTCGCGCCACAAGGCAGAAATATCTCTTCTGCGTCCTATACGGTCAAGTTCAATTCGCACCATCTTGCCCATTGTACCGAAGCGAATATGCTGTGTGACTAACCGATTCAGTAACCAACGTTGTCCGTGATCTAGTAATCCGTGAATCAGAAAAGCCCCTATTGATTGCGCTTTGAGAAATCTGAGGAATGAGCGTACTTGTTCCCGGTAGCCTAATTTCAATAAAGCACGGTATAACTCTTCACTACAAGCTACTGACTCTAGATTATCAATCTCCTGTGCGATTTTACGGCGTTCTTCTTCTGCCTCGTTAATCTGATTATCCAACTTGAACAGCACTAAAGCGTCTGTCTCAATAATCCTCGCGGTTCGCAAGCGGAGAATTTTCTCGTCTAGCAGTTTGTACTGTTTTTGTAGTTCTTCATGTTGGTTCATGTATACATTGAACAGAGGATATGACTCCATTGCTTGTTTTGGGCGATCGCTCTGACTGCTCAATTTTTTCTTAGCTACAACACCAAGACGCGCTGTTACAGATTTTGAGTCTAAACATGAGTTGCTTTCACTAGGCTGAGAGGGTCAGCCCCTGAGTCCTTACGGACACGCTGCGCGAACGGGGAAGTCAAAAGTCAAAAGTCAAAAGTCAAGTGATCTGTGAGTGCGTGTCGTATGTGGTTTAATTTGATAACAACATTATTGTCATCATTCTTTAGTGTTGTTTTATGATTAATTTTTATTCCAGCACCATCACAAATGTCTCATGTCTAATCTAATGACCTACCAAATCTGAGACTATTCCACCACCGAAAATTGAACGTAACCTGCTAGAAAAAGTGTAACGGTTAGCTATCGGATGGTTTCTGAAATTCCAGTGTATTTATCAGCTATGTATTAGAAATTGTCTTTGTGTACAATATGGAGCGATCGCCCTTTGGGCGGCTCCCTTTGGGAGCATCGCCTCTAACCTCTAAAAATAAGCCACTAGCTCACACCTGCGAAAGATGAACATTGGCTTCATAAAGCTTAATACAGAAAGGAGAGGGTACGGATGATAAATCATGCAATTAAAGCCAATTAATCAACAGGTTGTTGCCATCGTTGGGGCTTCCAGTGGCATAGGAAGAGAAGCAGCGCTAAGATTTGCCCAACGTGGTGCAAAGGTCATGGTTGCTGCACGCAGCGAATCAGGACTACAGTCTTTGGTAGAGGAAATCCAACGCTTTGGCGGTGAAGCAACATATATCATTGCAGATGTCAGCGATTTTGAACAAGTTAAGGCGATCGCAGACAAAACCGTAGCACAATACGGAAGATTAGATACCTGGGTTCATGCTGCGGCAACAGGTGTACTTGCTCCTTTTGAGAAAATTACACCAGAGGAGTTTCAACGCGTCATTGATGTTACCTTGATGGGACAGGTACATGGTGCAATGGCAGCACTACCTCATCTCAAAAAAGAGGGACGCGGGGCATTAATTCATATTTCCTCAATGGAGGGTAGGCGCAGTTTGCCACTGCAAAGTCCCTACTCTGCTGCCAAGCATGGTGTAGAAGGTTTCTTAGAAGCACTGCGCGTTGAATTGCAACACGAAAAATTGCCCATCAGTGTCACATCAATAAAACCTGCGGTCATTAATACGCCTTACTACAACAAAGTTCGCACCAAACTAGGGGTTAAGCCTACGGGGATACCACCGTATTATCAACCCAATGTTGTTGTAGATGCCATTCTTTATACTGCCGAACATCCGACCCGTGATTTTATCGTTGGGGATGTGGGCAGGATACTGGATGTGTTGCAGCGCGTTTCACCAGAACTTGTAGATTCCATATTAGCGGTTGTCGGCATTCCAGGACAACACACCAACGAACCAAAATCAGAAGAAGGACCAGACAATCTTTTTGCACCTACCATACCAGAGTATGATCGCATAAAGGGAGACTTTGACCACCTGGTGATACCAACTGTCTCGGATTGGTTGGAAATGAATCCGCCGGTGAAATGGGGTGCGATTGCGGTTGCGGCAGTTGGTATTGCTGCGTTACTCGGTGCGTGGCGTCCGGGGAATGATGTTTGATTAGTGGAAAAAAGATATCTCGTCTAATTGTTAATAGGACTTACGCAAGTGTCATATTTTTTTCTTTGGAGGTTGTCAAAAGTCAAAAGTCAGGCATTCCAAAAACCTTGATTTTTGACCCTTGACCCAAGACTTATGACTCTTATACCAGAAAATATGTGTGCCAGTTGCGTAAGTCCTGTGTTAAGTATTTAAATTTCGTGAGCAGGGGTTGAAAGACTTGCTCACGATATAGCACTTGTGGATTTTGAAGGAGTGCGCTTTACTGACTTAATACCTAAAACTTAGCGGGAGCTTGATAGCCCCGTCAAGAAGAAGGGTGTAGGGTTCAATAGACATCTCCGAAAAAGAATGTAGAGACGCGCCATGGCGCGTCTCTACAAAGGTTGTAGACAACGCACAATTAATTTCTGGAGATGTCTAATATATATTGAATTATTAGACATCTGGTGAAAAACAATGTAGAGACGCGCCATGGCGCGTCTCTACAAGGGTTATGGTCAACGCACAATTAATTTCTGGAGATGTCTAATAGTTTAATCTCATCTGCGTTTATCCGCGTAGCCTACGGCACGGCTTACGCCTATATCTGCGGTTTAAATTTTAAATTCCAGCACCTTGCTCTTACCAGGATTCATCAACCCATAGGGGTCAACCATTTCTTTAAACTTCAACTGCTCAGGGTCAATGACTTTTCTCCCCCCGTCTTCAATAATATATGTGTGAGGATTGGCAATAAACACTCCTCGCTCTTCGTGATAGCGGATAATTTCGTTGAGGCGTTCTTCTGTTGTGTAGCGCACCAGTTGCAAAGCCGCAGGAATTGCTGCACCGTTAACCCGAATAAATTCTAAATGCATCATCACCTCATCTCCAAAGTGGTGATACAGATGCTCTACCAGTTGTAGAGACGCGCCATGGCGCGTCTCTACATTTACAGGGAATATGCTTTGCAAGTATGTGATGGAAGTATCTTCAGTTCGCGCGTGTAAGGTGGTGTGATTCCAGGTAAATTCACCTAAATGCGTCCCTTTTCCTGCTTCCTGCGCTGGTTTTTGATATGTCATCTCGCCGCCATATTGTTGCACTAACCCTGGTAATAATTCCAAACTCGGTTCAGCAAGCATCAGTAAAGCGGCGTGAGTTCCATCGGGGATGTATTGCCGCAGGGCTGCAAAATATTGTGGAATGGGGGATGCAAAGATGCTAATCTCCTTCTTAATCATCCCATCGGCATTGGCTAAGGCTTGACCAAACTTTGCCGCTGTCATAAATTCAGAGAAGGTCACAATCACTTCTGCCCAAGGGTAAGCGGGTCCCAATGGGATTTCTACTTCAGTGATAATACCATTGATGCCCCAAGCATGGTTCACCTTTTGTACATCATCGCCGCGCAGTTCAATAACACGGGGTTCATCTTCCATTGTCACGACTTGTAAAGCCAGAAGATTTCCCCTGTCACCCAATAAACCATATTGTATCGACCCAATTCCGCCGCTACCACCTGCAACAAATCCGGCAATGGTTGCAGTCCGGTAGGTCGAGGGTGCCATCCGCATTTCCCAACCTATTTCTCGTGCTTTTTTATCCAACGCTGCCAACTTGACTCCGGCTTCAACCCGCGCGACTCCTGGTTTTACCCAGCGTATTTCTTGCATCCGCGTCATATCTACAATGACGCCTCCATGTAACGGTACGCATTGCCCATAATTTCCCGTTCCTGCACCGCGCACTGTTACGGGGACTCTGTGTTTCACGCATGCTGCTGCGACTTTTAACACTTCTTGTTCGTTCGCAGGACGCACAACCATATCCCCAACTTTTCCTTCTAGTTTGGGTACGAGTACTGGGCTGAAGGTGTGATAATCTTGCGATAATTTTGTTACTTGAGTAGGGTCAGTGATAATTTCAATGCCATTAAGAGAATTAATCAGGGCATCCAAGTCGAATGATTTCACAGGTGTTGTTGTCATATTTGCAATTTTATTAAATATGTTGCTAGATTGCAGCCAGTCTGGTTCTGAGAATTTCTTTTGCAATGGCATTGACAACATCAATGCCATTGCAAAAAAATCTACCGCACCCCCATCAACAACTGGGTAATGAACACTCTCAGCATACTGAATAAACTGGCGAGACTCAGGGTATGAATTGTTGTTGATGAGCGTGGTGACGGATTCATATTAAAATTTTGCTTTCTCTGATTTGCTGTGTCAGTTCAATCGGAGCGTACATTCCAAAATCAATTTTTGATTAATTTGGGAATAAGGTTGAATTTCCAAAGCATAGTGAAATGCTCTGATAGCTTCAATATACTCTCCCATTGCGGCATAACATAAGCCCATACCGTGAAGCGCGCCGAAATGTACTGGATTGATCTGGATGACCATTTGACAGTCCGCTAAAGACTTTCGATACTCGCCACTGGTATAGTAAAGAAAAGCTCGGCGATTCCAAGCTTCGGCAAAATCTGGTTGCTCGTTAATGAGTTCTGTCAGTACAGCTTCGGCTTCAGTCATTTCTCCTGAATCCATTAACTTTTGACTGCGTTCAATCATGGACAGTCCATGCACTCCCTTTTGCTGAAACCAAATGCGCCAAATTTTCCTGGTTGCTTGGTCGCGGACTGTTTCATCGGGATTTTTCAAGTCTTCAAGTAAGGAATTGATAAATAAAGAATCCATGAATTCGAGGTCGGTGATAGTTGCTTTGGATCAAATTTCGCACATTATTATCTAATAAGTCACTAAATGGTGCTAAGTATTGACTAAAATTTCAAAAATTCAAAAAAATCCTTACAGAACTCTAGACAATGGAATGGAAAATGAGCAATTAATTTGCTATCTTCTGTAGTCTGCAATACGATTAGTCCTTGATTCCATATTTAGAGTCATTAAGTGAGAGGTCATTACTATGCCATACTTTTACAATTCACAACCTCTTGGTAGTTGTAGAGAAATCGCTAATGACTAAGAATTAATAATAAAGTAAAAGAAAAAGAAACGACTATGCCAAAGCAAAAAGGCGTTTCCAAGCATATTGTTCTCACTTCGCATCCCAGTCGCTTTGGTCCCAAACCGATTCCCATCCAATGGGGAGCAGCTGATCCAATGCAACGCGGTCCAGTGATTGCCACTCTGACTAAGCAAGCACACCGCAACGTCATTGGCACTCACTCTGGTGGTTATGCGGTTTATCGGGCATTAGCGGTGGCTAGCGGAGCACTTCAGTCAGATCACAGGGCGGATCTTACCAACACATCTCCAGTAGAATACATAGGACCACACCCCAGCTGGTTTGAGCCAGATAAAATCGTCTCGCTTGACCCATTTGGGGCGATTGTTGGTGAGGTTTTTGCATCATACTACGCACAGGGATATGACATTCGTCCCACGATCGCCATTACAAAGGCGCACATCAACTTACCTGAATTACAAGAGGCGGTGGTCAAAGGACGCTTACAGGTTGATGGCAAGATTATGAAACCTGGTGGCGATTTAGTCGTCACAAAAGCCGCAGTTGAGCCAGTGTGGTACTTACCAGGTATTGCCAAGCGATTCCAAATCAAAGAAGGAGAGTTGCGACGTGCTTTGTTTGAACAAACTGGGGGAATGTTCCCAGAATTGGTGACGCGGTCTGATTTGGAGGTATTTTTGCCACCAATCGGAGGTGTGACTGTGTATATCGTCGGGGATGTAGCAGCTCTTACTGACCCCGATAAGCCTTTAGCAGTAAGGGTACATGATGAATGTAACGGTTCCGATGTGTTTGGGTCGGACATTTGCACCTGTCGCCCCTATTTGGTACACGGTATTGAAGTTTGCGTACAAACAGCACAAGAGGGTGGTGCAGGTGTCATTGTGTACTGTCGTAAGGAAGGGCGTGCTTTGGGAGAGGTGACGAAATTTTTGGTTTACAATGCCCGCAAGCGTCAAGAGGGGGGCGATCGCGCTGATGCCTACTTTGCCCGCACTGAGTGTGTGGCTGGCGTGGAAGATATGCGGTTCCAAGAACTAATGCCCGATGTGTTGCACTGGTTGGGCATAACCCGCATTGACCGCATGGTATCGATGAGTAATATGAAGTACAACGCCATTACGCAGTCGGGAATTGAGATTATGGAACGAATACCACTTCCAGAAGAGTTGATTCCCGAAGATGCGCGGGTGGAGATAGAGGCGAAGAAGGCAGCTGGTTACTACACCACAGGAGAGGTGTTAGATGCCAACAGTTTGGCTGCGGTTAAGGGACGTTCTTTAGTAGATTGAGTCACAAGTTGTAGAGACGTGCCATGGCACGTCTTTACAGAATTTTTTGGACTCTAAGGGGTGTATCAATACAGGAGTGAGTAAGAATGGAGATGGAAACCGCTGAGGCACAGAGGTCGCAGAGGAGAGATAATAGAGAGTTGGTGGCTTATCTGCGTTCTCCTCATGCTATCCGGGAGCGTTGTGGGCAGATGTTTGCGTTGGTAGTTGAAGGCAAGTCGCGTCACTTTAGTTGCGATTTGACACAGTTGCCAAAAGTAGCGGATTATGTTATTGAGATAATACAGGAACAATACCCGGATCTGCAAATTCCTTTTCACAGCCGTTGGCGGCATTTTGAGGCTGGGGGTGTAGCGCGTCTATCTCAATTGGATGAGAAGTTAGCAGGGCTAACGCCTTTGGAGAAAGCAGTTGCCAAGTTTGATTTGGCGATTATCAGTGTTTTATTGGATGCTGGTGCCGGGGAGAGTTGGTCCTATTGCGAGCAAGAGACGCAGCTAGATTTTAGGCGTTCTGAAGGTTTGGCAGTTGCCAGTTTTGAGATGTTTTGTGACGGAACTTTTTCTAGTAACAAGCAAACAGCACCTTTGCAAGTTAATGCTGAAAGATTGCAAGCCTTAACAGAACAAGAACTGGCAGACGGATTTCAGGTCAATGCAGAGAATCCTTTGGTGGGAATTGCTGGGCGGTTGCACTTGTTGCAAAAATTAGGTCAAGCCCTACTGTCTTCACCTCATTTATTTGGAGAACAAAATCCCCGTCCGGGCAATTTGGTAAAATACTTAACGGAAAAGTCTAGTAATAACCAGCTAGCCGCAGCAACAGTCTTGGGCACAGTTTTGGAAGGACTGAGTGAAATCTGGTCTGGACGAATAGAAGTTGCTGGGATTAATCTGGGGGATGTTTGGTTTCATCCAGATGTTGCTGAGGATGGCTTAGTGCCATTTCACAAACTGTCCCAGTGGCTGACCTATTCTCTGCTAGAACCTCTAGAGGAACTTGGTTTAGAAATAACTGGCTTAGATGCCCTGACTGGATTGGCAGAATATCGGAATGGAGGGTTATGCCTTGACTTGGGACTCATTAGTCCTAAACGCCCGGAAATTCTGCTGCAACCTCATCCAGTTGCATCAGAGGTGATTGTTGAATGGCGTGCCCTAACCGTGATTCTCTTAGATCACATTGCTGCCACAATACGGGAAAAGTTGGGCATGAGTGCCGAAGAACTGCCATTGGTGAGAATCCTACAAGGTGGAACTTGGACAGCTGGGCGAAAAATTGCGCTTGAACGCACGAAGGGGATACCGTTGGCGAAATATTACTTAACATAAAAACGGAGAGTTTACGGTGTATTACATGATAAAGAGAGCTACACTCCACCATGTAATACACGGTAACAAAAAATGAACTTAGCTGCCTCAATTATCAATAAACTAGAAGAAATACCTTTGGAGGCAGTATATGTGCTTACATCCGGAAAAAATTCCTCCTGTTCCCAATGAAACGGTACGTGTAGCCAAAGCCGCGTTTCCCAAAGGTAATTTATATATGCGATTGCGTGATGAACTTGGGGTATTTTATCAGGATGAAGATTTCGCATCGCTTTATCCACAACGCGGTCAACCTGCACTTGCACCTTGGCGTTTGGCAATGGTACTGGTGATGCAATATTTAGAAAATCTTTCAGACAGGCAAGCAGCCCAAGCAGTGCAAGGACGGATTGATTGGAAATATGCTTTGTCGTTGGAGTTAACAGATCCAGGTTTTGACTTTAGTATTTTAAGCGAATTCCGTGATCGATTGATCTCAGGTGGTATTGAGCAGCAAATACTAGACAAGATGCTGTTGAGATTTCAGGAACTCAAACTGCTGTCAGCAAGAGGAAAACAGCGCACTGACTCAACTCATATACTAGCGGTGGTCAGAGAGTTAACAAGACTGGAACATCTGGGAGAAACCCTGCGGTATACTTTAAATGCTGTGGCAGAAATAGCACCCACCTGGCTGAAGTCATTGGCTCCCCCCGAATGGTATGACCGCTATAGCAAACGCTTTGAAGATTCCCGACTACCCAGAACGGCTCCAGAACGAGAAGCTTTGGCTGTGACAATTGGGGCTGATGGCTTTGATTTACTTGATGCTATCTATTCTCAAACAGCACCCGTTGAATTGCGACAACTGCCAGCCGTAGAAGTTTTGCGTCAGGTCTGGTTACAGCAATACTATGCACCAACAGAGAAAATTCAGTTACGCAATGAAAAAGATGGCCCGCCTTCGGCACTACGAATTCGCTCACCCTACGACTTAGAAGCGCGTAATAGTACTAAGCGCACTACCAACTGGACAGGGTACAAAGTGCATCTAACAGAAAGTTGTGATGAAAATTTACCTCATATCATTACTCATGTAGAATCTACTCCTGCTACAAGTCAAGACCAAACGGTTGTTCCCTCAATTCATCAAGCTCTGGAGCAGAAAGACCTTTTACCTCAACAGCATTTGGTTGATCAAGGGTATACTTCTTCCCAATTGCTTTCTAGCTCACAGCGAGACTATAACATTGATTTGTTCGGGCCAGTAGCCCTCAACGTTGGATGGCAAGCAAAAGCAGGTCTTGGATTTGATTTATCTCATTTTAAAATAGATTGGGAGCATAAAGCCGTATATTGTCCTCAAGGTAAGCGTAGTTACCTTTGGAAAAAGAATAAAGACGTTTATGGAAAACCCGTAATTTACGTCGAGTTTCGGCAGCGTGATTGTTTAGCGTGTCCGGTTCGGTCTCAATGCACTCGTGCAAAAACAAACCCTCGTGGGTTAACCATACAGGTGCAATCCGATTACGAAGCTCTTCAAAAAGCCAGGGAACGACAAAAAACTGAACAGTTTCAAAAACAGTATGGGCTGCGCTCAGGTATTGAAGGAACTATCTCTCAAGGAATCCGAGCATTTGAAATGCGCGACTGCCGTTATATTGGGCTAGCTAAAACTCACTTACAGCATATCCTGACGGCAGCCGCTATCAATCTAGGTCGAGTTTTCGCTTGGTTGGAGGAGATACCACGGGCTAAAACTCGCTCCTCACACTTTGCGCTTCTGGCAGAACCAAACATTTAAATCCTACGAAATAATCTGTTGCTTTTTCCGTGTATTACTCGGTGAGAGACCTGGTTTTCAGGTTAAACTAAGACGGTGTCATACACGGAAGTTGGGATGCTAAAACGAGATATTCAGGGGAAATTTGCTCTCAAGAATGAAGATTATCGTCTAGTTCGTTCATTGAGATTAACTGATGAAACCTGGAAGGCTATTGGTATTGCTTCTGAATGCTTAGGCTTAACCAGGGCTGATTATTTAGAACACATTACTAGGCATAAGAATCTACCGAGTATTACACGGTTAGACTCAGAAAATTTCACTCAGACTCGACCAGAAAACGAACCTCCTCCGTGTAATACACGACAAGAGGATTTTCATCAAACATCTAATCCCGTTATTACAGAACAGTCTATTGCTCTGCCAATGGTTGCAGAACTTGAAATTTTACGTGACCGTGTTTTGTCTGAACTGAAGTTAGGTAAACAAGCACCTGGGTATAAAACTGCTCAAAAAGCTCTCAATCGTTTCATTGTTGAACTGACCCGTTCAGTTTAGATGTTTTGGGAATTCGCCAACGGTATCCGAAGGGTGGTATACCCCCCATACAGATAGAAAGCGACGGTACTGTATTCTAGCTGTCAGTAGTCATTGGTCATTGGTCATTAGTCATTAGCCATTAGCTTTGGAAAAAGCAACCGACGTGGACAAAAAGCTAATGGCTGATACATCTTGTCTTGGCATCCCTAGCAACGAACATTTTGCAAGGGCGGGGGAAACCTGCGTACGAAAGTGTTCTCGTCTTCGCGGTTTGCACAATATATAAAACTTCTAAGACATATGCACAATCAAGTCACAATAATTAACCATCCATTGATTCAACACAAACTAACGCTGATGCGTAAAGCCGAAACCACCACGGCAGAATTTCGAGTCCTCATCAAAGAGATTAGCCTGCTGTTGGCTTATGAAGTCACGCGCGATTTGCCTGTAAAATATGAATTGATTAAAACACCGCTAGCCCCAATGCATGCTCCAGTGCTTGCTCCAGATAAAAAGCTGGTGATTGTGTCTATCCAACGGGCGGGACAGGGAATTTTGGATGGGATGCTGGAACTCATACCAGCGGCAAGGGTGGGACACATTGGATTGTACCGTGACCCGAAAACCTTAATTCCTGTCGAGTATTATTTCAAAGTTCCTCAAGATGTGGACAAGCGAGATGTGCTGGTGGTAGACCCAATGCTGGCAACTGGCAACTCAGCAGTAGCAGCGGTTGAAAGGCTAAAATCAACGAATCCGATGTCAATTAGGTTTGTTTGCATACTCGCTGCACCAGAAGGGATTGAGCATTTCACCGAGGTACACCCAGATATCCCTATTTACACTGCGGCTATTGACGACCATTTGGATGAAAACGGCTACATTATTCCTGGATTGGGAGATGCTGGAGACAGATTGTTTGGGACAAAATAAGCTGATGTGTATTCCAAGGGTTTAGGGGGATAGGGGTTTAGGGGGATAGGGGTTTAGGGGTGTAGGGGTGTAGGGGAAAAGAAAAATAATTTACGTAGAGCGCGTTTGTTTCCTTCTTCCCCCCTACACAGTTATCAGTTATCAGTAAACAGTTATCAGTTTTTTTGTCCACTGTTTCACTGTTCACTGTTCACTGTTTCACTGTTCACTGTTCACTGTTAACCCTGACAGCCTTACCCCCCTATTCTTCCCCCTACACCCCTTTCTTGGTCAGAATGTATTGCACCTAAGAGAAAACCCCTATTTTTTCTCAAAACTCAAGACTCAGGACTTTTGGACTTTCAAAATTGATGGCAATTGATTTTAGAAACATTAATACTGTATGGGCGTCGATTGCTGCCGAGACATTAAAGCGCTTAGGATTGACCTGTGTCGTGATTTGTCCAGGTTCCCGTTCTACACCTCTAGCAGTCGCCTTTGCCCAACAATCACCCGATATTAAAGCAATTTCCATTCTTGATGAACGTTCAGCTGCCTTTTTTGCCTTAGGTCAAGCAAAAGCAACCGGACGTCCCACGGTCGTTGTTTGCACCTCTGGGACAGCGGGAGCGAATTTTTACCCAGCGGTGATAGAAGCTAAAGAAAGTCGCGTACCTCTATTACTGCTGACGGCTGATAGACCTCCAGAATTGCGAGATTGCCACTCTGGGCAAACTGTAGACCAGTTGAAATTATACGGGAATTATCCAAACTGGCAGACAGAGTTAGCTATTCCCTCTATGGACATGAGAATGCTTGCTTATCTGCGGCAAATAGTCATTCATGGGTGGGAACGTTCACAAACTCCCGTACCTGGACCAGTACATCTCAATGTTCCCTTTCGCGACCCCCTCGCACCCATTCCTAATGCAGATGTAGAGACGCACCATGGTGCGTCTCTACAATTGTTGCAGTCCCAATTTGACTCTGAAGACTTCTTCTCTCATATCACAACCATCACCTCACCTCCCTATCATCCCACCTCCTCACCTCCTCCTTTACAAGAGTGGTTAAAATCTCAACGAGGAATCATCATCGCTGGTATTGCCCAACCCCAAAGACCACGGGAGTATTGTCGCGCGATCGCCCAACTCTCCCAAACCCTAAAATTCCCCGTCTTGGCAGAGGGACTCTCCCCAGTGAGAAACTATGCTGACCTCAATCCGTATATGATTTCCACTTATGACCTCATTTTGCGGAATCAGGAATTAGCAAAACAGCTAGCACCAGACGTGGTGATTCAAATTGGTGAATTGCCCACCAGTAAAGATTTACGTCATTGGTTAACTTCCACACAGGGGCGACGTTGGATCATTGATCCAAGCGACCAAAACCTCGACCCTCTGCACGGGAAAACAACTGACTTGCGAATGAGTATAGAAGAATTGGGGAGATGGGGAGATGGGGGAGAAAATACGTCCTTATCCTCCTGTGAGTATCTTCAAATGTGGTGTGCAATAGAAGCAAAAGTGAGGGCAACTGTTGACCAAACCCTAGCAACAATGGAGGAGTTATTTGAAGGTAAAGCCGCCTGGTTACTTTCTCAGGCATTACCAGCAAGAACACCCATTTTTATTGCCAACAGTATGCCAGTCCGGGATGTCGAATTTTTTTGGAAACCGAGTCAATCAGAAGTGCAACCCTTTTTCAACCGAGGTGCGAATGGTATTGATGGCACATTGTCCACCGCTTTGGGAATTGCCCATCACCAGCAAAGCAGTGTCATGTTAACAGGTGATTTAGCCTTATTGCACGACACAAATGGATTTTTAATCAGAAATAAATTGGTCGGGCATTTAACAATTTTGTTAATTAATAACAATGGTGGGGGAATTTTTGAAATGTTACCTATTTCTAAATTTGACCCACCATTTGAAGAATTTTTTGCAACTCCGCAAGATATTGATTTTGCTCAACTCTCTGCTACTTATGGTGTCGAGCATGAATTGATAACTTCCTGGAAGCAGTTGCGCTTAAGATTAAACCCGCTCCCAACCAAGGGAATTCGGGTTTTAGAATTGCGAACAAATCGCAAAGCTGATGCTCAGTGGCGCAAGGAGAATTTAGGAAAATTTGTAGTTAGTTAATAAACCTCTTGCAAAAATCAATGTTTATGAAAAAAAACACAGATGTAGGTGTAAGCCGTGCCGTAGCCTACACAGATAAATCATCTGTGTTCATCTGTGGTTCAAAATATCTTTAAACCGGAGTTTTGTAAGAAATCTGATGATCAATGACCATTCATTTATCTGTAGATAACCAGATCCTGGACTTCTTCAAGAAGTCCAGATGGAATTACGCTGCACCCTGTCCAAGAGCCTTTGCTCTCCTAACAGCAGCATCAGCATTAATAAACCCAGAACCGTACTCTGTATCATAGCCAGATTTACCCAAGTCGTAGGCTGTTTCTGATAGAATCGACTTGATTTGGGTAGCAGTGAGATTTGAATTAGCACTCCATACCAATGAAGCAACTCCTGTCACGTTTGCCACTGCTGCTGAAGTGCCATTGAACTGTTCATCATAGCTGAACTCAAAAGTATCAGAGGATTTGGTAGCTTGAGTTGTGAGGTACTCAGATGGTGCCATCAGAGTCAGACCATCTCCTGTGTTAGAACCCCACCATCCTATGTCTTGATAGGAGATGCGTTGTCCGGGTGTTGTTGAATTGCCATACCAGTCTTGAAGTCCCCAAGAAGCACCAACCGCTATGACATTGCCATACTTGCTCGCTAAGTCGGCAGGACTTTCAAGACTATTGCCGTTGCTATTTCCAGCAGCAATCACAAACAAGACTGTATTTTGGTTATTAGCAATCAGTTGCTCAAATTCCGATGAGCTACCACCAGTCAAGCTGAGGTTTATGACCAGACGCTGACCTTTACTATTTGCCTGATTAATTAATGCTTGTGTGGCACTCACTAAATTGTAATCTCCAGCGTCACCTCCCATAACATCGATTTGGAAAACATCAGAACTCCAGTTGATACCACTCATCCCCACGCCATTATTGCTAGCAGCAGCAATGACCCCTTGAACTGAAGTCCCGTGGGCAGTGGAGTTACTCATTTCATCCAAGTAGTTGTTACTTAATTTATCAGTGGAACGTAAATCGGTGTGAAGATTCTCACCATTGGCAGCCAAGCCGGTATCCTCAATTCCAATCAGTACGTTGTTGGAACCAGTTGTGAGACGCCACGCGCTTTGAACACCCATCATGTGCAGGTTCGATTGCTGATTAAACAGGGGGTCATTAGGTGTCACTGATAAGTTGATTGTTGTGTCTGTAAATTTAATGGCTTCAATTCCCTCAAACAAAATTTCTTTGCCGTTGCTGAATGTTATGGCGTCAAATACGCGAGTCCCATTGCCAGTGTTGTACATGACACCCCCTGTGTTCTCTACTAACTCGATTGTGACTTCTGTAGAAGAAAATAGCCCAAGATCCAGTAAGTCTAGCGATCCATTACCATAGTCAACATTGCCAATGCCAGAAAAGACCGTCCGATTGTAGGCAGATTGGTAAGTAAAGGTATCTGCCCGGAGAGTTCCTTGTGTATATTCTGTACTGCTGTCAAGGGTTTGGGTTGTGCTTGCAGAAGCAGTGGTGGACTGCTGTGTGCCGCTAGAAGTGGAAGATGGTGTGTTGCTGGAAGTGGGAGTTGGTGATAAAACACTATCAGATACAGGGGTTGCTGACAAACTTATGTTATATGAAGTTTCACTGCCCTGGTACGGCTTTACCTGTACATAGTAGATACCTGCATCTAAACTGCGAGTTATTGATTCATTTGTGGTATCTAGGTTAACGGAACTGGCAAGGGTATTGCCGTTAACATCAAGTAATCGCACATCTGCATCATCACTCAGACCACTGAGTCCTAATTTGAAGTCACTGGTCGTCTTCAGCCTAAATTTGTAGTAGTCGTTAGTATCTGATAGACCTACCCAGTCACTGTAGGTTTTATTTTTAGAATTAACAGTAATACGACGGGCAGCCTTCAAGACATCTCCCGCATTGTCAATAGGCGTTGCCGAAACAGCCAATTTATAGTTAGTGTTTACACCTTCATTAGTATAGATTCGGATGTAATAAAATCCTGGGTTTAGGGTTTTATTGATTGATTCAGCGTTTGTGCTACTAGAAATAGAACTCTTGATGAGTTCACCCTCTTCCACTACACCATTACTATTTGCATCTTGAATTAAATCTACCTTTGCATTTAAGCTCAAATCTTCCCAATCAAGGTTAAAACTGCTACGACCTTTCAAGCTAAAGCTGTAGTAATCACTATGTCTGCCACCTAATGTATCGCTGACTACTTGAGGATTGACAGCAATATTTAAGTTTTTAGCAGTCTCTAGAGACTTTCCAGGAACAGTCGCTGACATAGGTTAAGGAGTATACAGACGGTATATATTACATCAATAATCAATATCGGCTTTCTCTCATGAAAAAAAATATTTTGGTGTATAAATTTACCAAAATCATAGAAAAAATTTACTTAATCTTTACTCGAGAATATTCTGAATTCTGCGTTCTGTGTTCTAGGCTGAAGGTATCTTATGCAATTGAAACTCGCGCTATACGTAGAATTACGGAAACGGTTTTCCCTCTTCTTTAAAGAGGGCAGAAAGTTTCAGGTCGTGAAGAGGTTTTTTGTCGATCTACCTTCTCAACTTTGAAGCCAAGCTTACTGGAGACACGCACTTTCTTTGCTTGTGAATAGCTAAAGTAGGGTATAAGGGGAAAAAGGCTATCCTTTTCGCCATCTCTAGAAAAAATTTATTCCTGAATCTTCTCCTCCCCTATTTACGATAAGCTATAGTCTCTTTGGGATTTGGAGAGAAGAGAAAAATGTTCAGCAATATATAATACCATGATGCCAGACATTTCTTCTACAACTGGGGGTTGCGCTCAGTAATCACATCTGTTCTAAATTAGTTATTCTATTGTTACTTTGGCAAAAATACTCCTTAGAAGATTAGTTGCTTATAATGTTCTTTTTCACTAATTCTCTGAATCCTTGGCTAGTTGGAGTAGGATTGAATTCTATCTTGCTGGTTGTGGCTTGGATGGTCCCCAAAAAGCTGCTCACTCCAGCTGGATTATTCCACGCTTGCTTACTTGGTGTCCTGATTTGGGGAACACTAGGGTGGCAAGGATATGTAGTTGTCATGTTCTATTTTCTGGTTGGTTCTTTGATCACGCGCGTAGGTATGGCGCAAAAAGAAGCAGAAGGCATCGCAGAAAAGCGTTCGGGTGCTAGAGGTCCAGAAAATGTCTGGGGTTCTGCTTTAACTGCGGCTTTGTGTGCGTTAGGAGTATTGATGACAAATTTGGGAATCCTTTCCACACCTCAAACCCTACACCCCACACTTGACACCTTATTGTTGCTAGGCTACGTAGCGAGTTTTAGTACAAAACTTTCTGACACCTGCGCTAGCGAAGTGGGTAAGGCTTATGGTAAAAGTACTTTTCTGATTACCACGCTGCAAGCAGTGCCACGGGGAACGGAAGGGGCAGTTAGCTTAGAGGGAACTTTAGCGGGTGCTGTAGCGTCACTGGCTCTAGCACTCCTTGGTTGGGGAGTGGGTTTGATAGATTTATTAGGTCTCCTTTGGTGTGTTCTAGCGGCGTTTATTGCCACCAATTTAGAAAGTGTAATCGGGGCAACAGTGCAATCTCGCTTTAACTGGCTAACTAATGAAGTGGTGAATATTTTCAACACATTGATAGGCGCAACTACAGCAATTTTATTTGCCTGGATATGGGCAAATGTCATGACCTAATTCTTTTTCTAAAATGTTGAGTATTTTCTAGCAATCCCCTTGAAGTTTGGTTGTGATTCTGACTTAAGACTACTTAAGATTGCCAGACTGTTTTTGCATGAAAATGTCAACTCAAATGCAAATTTATTTTATCAAAAGTTGTATATTTTATACTTAGGTTTTTCTACTCATTAGATTCATGGAATCCTCATCATTTTTAACTGTAGATGATAAACCGATTTCTTTTGGGCAAGCAGTAAAATATATGCAAGCCTCAGGAAAATTGGGACAATTTATTGGGGATGTTCTCCGCCAGTTCGTCATTGAGCAAGAACTACAAACACGAGAAGATATAGTTATCAGTTCTGCTTTGACCGAACAGACTATAATTGATTTTCGGCTTAAAAATCAGCTAACAGACCCCCAGAGGTTCCAAGAATGGCTACAGAAGAACGGGACGGACTATGATACCTTTCACTCATCAGTTGCTTACGGTTTTAAGGTAGAAAAACTTAAAGCTGTCGTGACAGAATCAAAGCTGCAAGAATATTTCATCGAGCGTAAAATTTATCTGGATAGAGTCGTACTTTCACGAATTATTATTGATAGTCAGGAACTAGCGGAAGAACTACAAACCCAAATTGAAGAAGGAGCAAGCTTGGAGCAACTCGCTCGAGAGTATTCGCTAGTAGATGACAAAATTGTCAACGGTATGATGGGACCAGTTAGTCGGGGAACAATGCCAGATACACTTAGGGCAGCTATTGATATAGCTAGTCCCGGACAATTGGTAGGACCGATAGAACTGGAAGGACGTTATGGATTGTTTCGTGTAGAACAATTTCTGCCAGCGTCATTAGAAGATACTCAACTAAGGCAAGCACTACAAAATGAGTTGTTTGAGAAATGGCTAGCAGAGAAAATTCAAAAACTAACGGTAAAATTGCAGGTGAATTAAAACTTTTAGGTGAGGAATCTTCAGAAAGTAGTGTGCTAGCGTCTCTACCTTGGAATCAACCACCACTTTGCTGGCTAACTCCTGAACAACAAAGCCGACTGCAACAGGTGTCAGAAACTCTTCGCTACAATTTAGGAGAAAAAATTTGGTCACAAGAAGCGGAAGGTTTCCAGTTCTTAATTGTTTCTGGAAAAGTCCGCTTGCGGGAAGAAAACCTTGGGAATAAGCCTTTGGCAACGCTACAGTCAGGAGATTGGTTTGGTGAGTTAAACAGGTTTTCTGTGGAGTGCAAGGCTGTCGCTGCTAGTAAAGACGTGGTTGTGGTGCGCTGGACGACAGCAGTATGGGCAGAATTTTCCACACCACAAATTGAAGGATTTTGGTTAGGCAATGAAGAGGACACGGGGACAGGAGGACAGGAGGACAGGGGGACAAGGGAAGATTCTTTCCCCAAGTCTCCCCCTCCCCAAGTCTCCCCCTCCTCTTCGGTGTCAACATACCCATTCGTCTCAAGTTGGAACACGGCGGCTGCATGTTTAACAATGGTGGCGCAACAGCTAGATAATGCCGTCCAACTCGAATGGGTTCAACGCCAACTTAGAGGACAGCGACCGAAACATCTTGTAGAAGCAGCAGAAAAGTTAGGATTTGTACTGCGGCGGTTACAAGTCAGTTGGAGTGAGTTACGACAGTTATCATTTCCAGCCTTGTTGCGCTGGGAAGCATCACAAGGCAGAGAGGGTAGTTGGGTAGTAGCGTATGCTATGAAGGGCGATCGCCTGACTGTTGCAAATCCCTTAAATCCCAATCACACCTGTGAAAGCTTGCCACGATCAGTCGTTGAAGAGACTTGGGATGGGCAGTTGTGGCAAGTAGAACTGATCAACAAGCAAGAAAAATTTAACCTCAATTGGTTCACTCCAGCAGTTTGGCAGTACCGGGGATTGCTGAGTGAAGTACTGCTGGCGTCCTTTACATTACAGCTGTTGGGGTTGGCAACACCACTGATTACGCAAGTCGTTATTGATAAAGTGATGGTGCAGGAGAGTTTGCCAACTCTCGATGTTATGGCGATCGCACTCCTGCTAACAGCAATATTTGAGGCAGTCCTCGGCATTCTGCGACTGTTTATTTTTACTCATACTGCCCGTCGTCTAGATTTAAGTTTATCAGCACAGCTGTTTCGCCACCTCATGCGGTTGCCTTTAGCTTATTTTGAGTCTCGGCGGGTAGGAGATACAGTTGCACGAGTTCAGGAACTAGAACAAATCCGCCAATTTCTTACAGGTACGGCGTTAACTGTGGTTTTGGACAGCATCTTTGCTGTGGTGTACTTGGGATTGATGTTTTACTATAATATCCCATTGACCTTTGTGGCCTTGGCAGTCCTACCCTTGTTTGCCACTTTAACGCTAGTAGCAACGCCAATTCTTCGCAGCTGGCTAAACGAAACTTTTAACCGCAGTGCTGATAGTCAATCATTTCTTGTCGAAACCATCACAGGAATTCACTCAGTTAAGGCACATACAGCAGAACCAGCAGCACGCGATCGCTGGGAAGGTTTGTTTGCGCGCTTCGTCCGCACGGGTTTCAAAGCCTCGACCACCTCAAACATTAGCAGTAATATCGCTGATTTCCTCACCAATTTTTCTAGCTTGCTCATTCTTTGGTTTGGTGCCAAGCTTGTCATTGAGCAGGAATTGACTATTGGTCAACTCGTAGCATTCCAAATGCTTTCTGGCAGAGTGACAGCACCACTTTTGCGCTTAGTGCAGCTTTGGCAAACTTTCCAACAAGTATTGCTTTCTGTTGACCGTATTGGTGATATTCTCAACGTTGCCCCAGAAGCTGAACCAGGAACAGGTTTAGTTTTACCATCCCTCAAAGGTCAAGTTAGCTTTGAGCAAGTTTTCTTTCGCTATCGACAGAGTACTGAACCTGTCTTAAGAGGAATCTCCTTCTCAGTCCAACCAGGGCAGTTTGTTGGTATTGTTGGACGCAGCGGTTCTGGGAAAAGTACCCTTTCTAAACTGTTGCAACGCCTTTATCAAATTGAATCCGGACGCATTCTTATTGATGGTTTTGATATTAAAAGTGCTGATTTAGCCTCGCTGCGCCAACAAATTGCTGTTGTCCTTCAAGAAGATTTTTTATTCAACGGTTCTGTCTTGGACAATATAACTCTCGGTAATCCCGACATTACTGCAGAACAAGTCGTAGAAGCTGCAAGATGTGCCGTTGCCCACGACTTTATCAGTGAATTACCCCACGGGTATGAAACCAATGTCGGAGAACGCGGTACAGCTTTATCTGGTGGACAACGTCAACGCATCGCCTTGGCGCGGTTATTTCTCTCACAAGCACCGATTTTAATTTTAGACGAAGCGACCAGTGCTTTGGATAGCGAAACTGAACAGCAAGTCCTGGAAAACCTCCAAAGAATTTCCGCGAACCGCACCGTGTTTCTCATCGCCCACCGTTTCGCCCCCCTCAAGCGTGCTGATTTGATTTTGGTGCTAGAAAAGGGCATTCTCGCTGAACGTGGAAACCATTTGGATTTGTTGCGACAAAAAGGTTTGTACTGGTCATTGTATCAAAGGCAGCAGGCAAATATTTAATACAGCAGAATACATCCGTCAGAACTCAGAACTCGAAACTCAGAACTCAGAACTCAGAACTCAGAACTCAGAAGTAAAATTCGCTCAGTGTCTGGCTTTTAGACAAAGCGCGTTGTACTTCATTTACTTGCAATGTGCTGTATTAATTAATAGCGTGTCTTCTTACAATAATATGTATTGAGAAGTTAGAACCACAAATGTAGGCGTAAGCCATGCCGTAGGCTACACACATAATTCATCTGTGTGCATCTGCGGAAAGTCTGAGCGGAGGTTTCCTCCGTTCGCGTAGCGTCTCCGGAGGAGACTCAGAACTTTCCAAGACAGTGTTCATCTGTGGTTTTATTTTCATAGAATTAACTGTTGCTACAGGTATAACAAACCATCTTAACAACCGTAGAGTTCGGGGTAATAGAACTCGCATCTCGCACAAACCAAGGAATCAAGAGAATACATTGTAGATAGCATCAATCACCAGTCTTACAGACACAAGCAATGAACCAAACGTTCTTCCATCTTGCCTTTCCCGTCACAGACATTGCCCAAGCGAAAGCATACTATGTGGATGGTTTAGGCTGCACTCCTGGACGGGAAAACCGCAACGCCTTAATTCTCAATCTTTACGGTCATCAACTGGTCGCTCACGTCACAAAAGAACCGCTCACACCCCAGCGTAGTATATATCCAAGACACTTTGGGATAATTTTTACATCAGTTGGCGATTGGGAAAACTTACTAGCAAAGGCGCAACAGCAACAGCTCCTTTTTAGAGAAGAAGCCAAACACCGCTTTGTGGATTCTCCCTTAGAGCATCGCACTTTCTTTTTAGAAGACCCTTTTTACAATTTAATGGAGTTTAAGTATTACCGTTACCCGGAAGCGATTTTTGGCAGTGCTGAGTACACGCAAATTGGCGATTGATCTCAGCGCAGCGCCCTCACGGGCGATGCTCCCAGAGGGAGCCGCCCCTTGGGCGATGCTCCTTTAAGCTGTTATGCATTTTTATGACATTTTGTCAAGAGCAAAGTATCTACCAGTGCTAACTTGTTTGTTTTTAAATTGCTTAACCGGAGTTACCAACGCCTTTGCCACCGCAGCTAAACTTCTTGAATCTGTCAGCATCCAGGCGTGATTCAATACTGGTACTATCACCTCTCGTCCCACAGGCATTTGGGAACTATTTGCGGGCACAATCATCAAGTCATAAGGTGTCCAGATAGAGGTAAAATCTATCTGCGATAACATCGCTGCATCCCGATTCAAATCTTCTAGTAGAACACTGTCAGGACGCATTTGAATACAACCAAGACCTTGGCGACAGTAGGCAATCCAAGTGCCATGATGCGGTGATGAGATGGTAATAAATCGCTGTACGCGGTTGATTCCTCCCAGTCGTTGGACGTAATAGCGGCTGACGATACCTCCCATGCTAAAGCCCACGACATCTAAGGGTTGTTCTGGTTCAAAAGTGGCATCAATATAATCAGCGACTTGTTGAGCCAACGTGTTAAGACCTAAATTGCCATTATTTGGCACTAGATCCAGATCATGCACAGTCCAACCCCTCTGTTTCAGGTAGGGAATCATTGTATCGAAAACTCGACCTGTATCATCAATACCATGTACTAATAACACGGGATTTCGCCGTTCTTTTACGTTATTCATGTACAAAATAATGTTAAGTACTATCTTTACCTAATCTAGTCGAGTATGATTCCCATTTGCCAAAAAGCTATGACACTCCCTCCAGTGGTTCGAGCAACATCGCTCTCAAGACTCAAAACGCATTGTTAAAAGTATAAATTAAGTTTTGTTAAGCGTACTCTCAAAATATTGCCCTTAGTTACAGTAAAATTTAATAATTAGGTCTGACTGTGTACAAGTGGCAAGTGCCTGAGAGCAAGAGTTAAGAGCATGAGTCACTTACTGTTAAAACAACTTTAGTTGAGAAATCAACCTATGAAAGCTGTCACCATCATTTGGTTGTACTGACGAATAGGTGGGTCAAGAATATCTTGATAAAAATTAAAATATTCCGTGATTTGTTAAAGATTGCGGTCATATTCCAGGTATAAGAGGCAGGAGAAATTATCATGTTCGGTTTTATCAAAAATTTAATTGCTGGGATTCTGAATTTCTTCATTGGGCTTTTCGGTGGTAAGAAAAGCGGTTACTACATGGAACTCGATGAAGCCGTAGAAGCAACGAAAGATGCAGCTCAACAAGCTGCATCGAAAGCTAAGGAAGCGGCTCAATCAGCAGTATCGAGTGCTAAGGAAGCGGCTCAATCAGTGACATCGAGTACTAAAAAAGCAGCTGAACCCGCAGTAGCGAATGCTAAGAAAGCAGCTGAACCCGCAGTAGCGAATGCTAAGAAAGCGGCTGAACCTGTTGCATCGAAAGCTAAGAAAGCAGCGGAACCTGTTGCAGCACAAGCAGCAGCAAGCAAGAACGGAAAAAAAGACGCAGCACCCAGTGTTGAACCACAACCAGCTAAAGTTGAGTTAGTACAAACTGCAAATGGTGTTAAGGCTGAACCTGCTAAAACAACAAAAGCTGAAGCGAAAAAAGCAATTCAACAGCAGCCAGCTGAAACCACTTTTGCGCCAAAATATCTCGCCGTACCCAACACGACCAATGGTCGTCGGCGTCCTGGTGCAAACATGAGTTCTTTCTTAGACATGGCACGTCAGGTGAAAACCCCTAGCTAACTTTTTAATGTTTGTTAGGGTGGAGAATATCCGCCCTACTGTTCATTTGATGACGCTTGGGAAAGAGTAACATTTTTCACAAAAGCCAATCCGCTATATAAATGAAATACTGGGTCCCAATTAGTCTGTTCCCTACGAAATAGGTGAATGTGAGACTGAATGTGACCCAGTATTTCTGTTTGGTCTAAAGCTGTTTGGGCAAAAGGTGTGAAGTCTGACCAAATCTTGGCTTCTGGTAATTGTTGGTCAAGCCAACTCAGTAAGTTATTCCAATTAATTCTCATGGTATTTTGACTTGCCTGGTGAGCAATTTCTATCCCTTGCTGAAATTCATAGCCATTATCATAAAGTCGCAAAATACAACCCCTCTCAGGTAAATGTAAATCGCAAAAATGAAAGTAGTCTTGGGTTTGGGTTTTGCGTTCTAATTTACCCCGCGCATCCCTGTCTACAACTTCCTCAAATATGGGTAGCAGTCCCAATACCCGTCCTTTGACTTCTGACCAGTCAAAGCTGAGAGAACCGACTTGATTGGCATGATTGCGACAAACAAGGGTTGCTTTTGGGGTAAGTTGTTGGAAATATTTGACTTGAAAAACTTGAATTTTTTTAATTTCAGCTAATGTTGTCCAGAAACAGGGAATGTTAGAGTTTCGTAACTGTTCACCGTAATATTTTAGTTCTCCTATTGCCCCAGACCGATACAAGCGCCAGCCACGACTTGGTAGCATCAACCGTGCGCTGTAGGGGTCAATCTGCATAATCTGGGCAAATTGTTTCACGGCTTGGGTTTTGTGTTCATTGCTAACAGGTTCTAAGACGAGAACGCCAAGTTCCGCGTTACTGGCGTCCGCAGTTGCTTGGGAAATGGCTTGCTGTCGTTCTTGTTCCTCAATTTCTTGCAGGCGCTGCAAACCCTGACGTGCTTGTGTCAAGATTTTGGCATTGGTTGTATCACGCAACAGTTGCCGATAAACTTTTTCCGCCTCCTGATGCTTTCCCATCACTTCATGGAATCGTCCTATATAAAATTGCACCAAAGGATTTTCTGGTGATTCTTTTTGCAACTGTTTCAATAATTTGGCAGCTGTGTGATAATCTTTGCACTCAAGGGCGGTGGCAACTTGCTCAAGCATAATTGACTGACTCAATTGAATGCCACCGATTCTAACTCAGCTGCCACAATAGATAAGGCAACAATCGGGGCTGTCACTGCTCGCAAGATGCGACGACCGAGAGAAACTGGTTGAAATCTAGCGTCAATAGCACAGTCTAGCTCTTTTTGGGTCCATCCTCCCTCTGGTCCAATCGCAATGATCATCTCAGATGTGGTAGACACTTGATTGATTGCCTCTCTTAAATGAGGATAACTGCCACGCGCCTCACAAATATAACGATGAGTCGCTGTCTCTGTGACAAGACCAGTGCTAAAAGAAACAGGTTCTAATATCGTAGGGACAAAGGCGCGTTCTGATTGCTCTGCAGCTTCTTGTGCAATACGCAGCCAACGTTCGAGTTTTTGAGGACTGGGATTGAGTAAAGTGCGATCGCTCACCACTGGAGCAATAACGGCTACTCCCAACTCAGTACAACACCGTACTACATCATCAAATCCATTGCCTTTCGGCAAAGCGACCATTAGTGTAATTGATACAGGTAATTCGGTTTCTACTGGCAGTGGTTCTAAAACCTGCGCTTTTTCTCCTTGTAGCTGCGCCAACCACCATTTCCCTTTGCCATCCATTGCTATGAAGCGATCGCGCAAGCGCAAGCGCAAAACACGCCCCAGATAATGTTGTTGTTGAGGCGTGAGCAAGATTTGCTCTTGTTGTAATTGAGAGGGTGCGATCGCGATTCGTTGCAGTTGTGACATAGATTTCTAGGGATAATAAAGGCAATCCTCGTAACGCAATGTTTTCTTATGTCTCAATTTGGGAGCATCCCAATTCTGCCAAAACACCTTTGTTATTCTAATGAGCTTTTAGAATACCTTCAGTCTTACAAGCTGAACAAAATAATAATCTTACAGGTTATCCTGAAAATTGAGATTAAATCAGTAAACATTAAGGTTAAAAATGGTATCTACTGAGTTAGTGGAACAATTACGCAAACTCAATCGCGTAGATAAGCTCATGGTAATTCAACTTCTGGCTGCCGAACTGGCAAATGAAGAAACTAACTTGATAAAATCTGGTGCATCCTATCCAGTTTGGTCTCCTTACGATGCAGTGGAAGCTGCAAATATTATGTTAGAGGCGTTGAATGCTGAAGCTTCCTTAAATCATGACTAATCCAGCAAGGTATTCTTTCATTGCAACTGATAGCAGTTTGGGAGAAGCAAGCTTCAAGCCGTTTTTGCCAGTGACGTTGAATTATAAAGAAAAATCACAGGAAGTTATTGGACTTTTGGATACGGGAGCGATGGTAAATGTGCTTCCTTATCAAGTTGGAGTTGAATTAGGAGCAGTTTGGGAAGAGCAAACAACAATGCTTCAATTATCAGGAAACTTAGCACAGTTTGAAGCACGAGTGTTAATTTTATCTGCTACTGTTGGGCAATTTCCGAGTGTTAGATTGGTATTTGCTTGGACGCAGGCTACTCAGATACCACTTTTGTTAGGACAAGCGAACTTTTTCATGGAATTTAATGTTTGTTTTTATCGCTCCCAAAAGATATTAGAGGTGACTCCAAAACAACCATCATAAAAGGAAATGGAACTGTATCAACGGTTGTAATGAATTTGAAGGCAAGAAAACTGATTTTCTCACAAGGTAATCCTCGTAATGAAACGTTTTCTTGTGTTTCACTATAAGTCTACAAGATATACATTTAAACATTTATCTCTGGTCATAGATAACAGTTGTATAATTGAAATCGCGTTATGAGTGAGTAAGCTCTGATTCATCTGAAAAATAGGCAGCGTCATGATGGGAGACAGTGCAGACCACCAGTGGTTGACATCAGCGCGAGAAAAGTTCGGTGTGCTTACCGAAGTGGATGAGAAATTATTTCGTGCGGTGGTTGAAGGTAAAACGGCTGACTTTAGAAGCAACACCGATGAACTTAATGACCCTGCCAAATCTGATGAGTGGAACCATGAGCGCAGCTTCTCTGCTAACCGAATTGTTTGGCTGTGTACGAATACAAAAGCGCGAGAACTGTTGAGCCACCGGGGTATACATATTATCGGCGCAAAAGTTGAGGGAGAATTGGATCTGAGTTTTGCGACGATAGAGATGCCCCTCAAGTTTATGAGGTGTGCTTTCTCAAACTCCATTTCTCTTGAGCAAGCCAGATTACGCTTTTTGAGCCTAGAAGGAACCCATCTTGTCTCTGTTGTTGCTGCTGGAATACAGGTTGAGGGTTCTGTCCTCAGAATTTTAACATATTCGGCAGAATTCTTAGACAGAATTTTTCTGGAATCTGCTATTGTGTATTTGTAGCTTTCTGCAGGTGACAGAATAAACAGGAGTGTTTCACGATGAAAAATACTCAATTATTCGATATCTTCTTAGCTCACAATAGCAAGGACAAACTCGAAGTTAGAGCCATTGCTCAAAAACTCACACAGCAAGGTTTGAAACCTTGGATTGATGAGGAGCAAATTCATCCAGGAGATTCTATTCCAACAAAAGTACAGGATGGACTTGTTCAATCGCGTAATTTTGCATTATTTATAGGGTTACAGGGTTTTGGAAAATTTCCTGAAATTTGGGAACTAGCTGCATTCATCATGTTCTGTTCACAAAATAATAACCAGCGTATTATTCCAGTTTTACTGCCAGGTGTTAAGAAACTGCCTGAAGGGCAAGTATTCTTAGCATCAATACGATATTTACAGTTCCATCAGTCAATTAATGAAACTGAACCATTAAATGAATTAGTTCAGATTATTAAAAAAACTACAACCTCAGAAGAAAAATCCTTTAAACTTTCCACACTATCCAATGTAAGTCATGATGGCGTCTTGACTCAAGTTGAAGATCCGCATATTACTCAAGGATCAGTTACGGAAAAAGATAAAATTGTCTCTGACCTTATCGATAAATTATTTGATGCTTTATATAGTTATAAAATTGAGCTAGGAATTCAGAAATTTAAGGTGATTGCCCATAACTCTTTGTTTTTAAATGGAGAAATAGAACAAAGATTTATTAAAAATCACTTTAGTCCATCATTTGAAGTAGCCAATCGCTACAAACGTCCCGCGCAAATCATTTCTAGTAAACCTGGACGAACAAAAGTTGGATTGAGAGCAAACAAGGAAGATGGTAAAGAAATAATATATTTGATTGCTCGTAATGATAATTTAGGTGGATTACCTGGTGAAGTTCGTATTTTTTTTCCTGCTAATAATGAACCAGCTAAAATATCGGGATTAAGTTTATGATATGTAAATTATTGTTCATGCAAGTTTTGCTATCTATAAGTAGTTATTTTGACAATCGTTATCAGATATTCTCTACATTGCTCTGAAAAAATAGGTTTCTCCACATTAGACTATTTTGCTATTTTTCTGCTTAAAAGTTGATATTTATCGGTTTGTAAATGGAGATTCGATTCTATGGTAAGCATCAAGAAAATTGAAGGACTTAATCCTCTTGAATATCAGCATCCTGAAGATCGTAAGGCTCTACTGGCGCTAGAGAAAACACCAGGATTAGATTTTTTGGTGAAGAAATTTTACGAATTGGGGTTTGAAACTTTGTTGCGAATTGAGTTTACTGGCAGTAATCTTTTAGTTACCGATAGGGCTTTTCCTGAAATTTATCCAATTTTTGAAAATGCTTGTGATAATTTAGATTTAGACCCTAACATAGCACCACAGAACAAATAGTTTTTATTTTTTATAAACATCTTTCCGATGCTTGCACTGTAAAAGTTGCACGAGTTGACTTTCATCATCAATCTCATAGCGAACTCTATAATCACCAACCCGGATACGATACTCGTTATCAGAGCCTTTTAATTTGATAACTCCATCAGGACGCGGTTCATCTGCAAGATTTTGGATTTTTTCAACAACGCGCTCTCTAACATCATTTGGCAAGTCGTCAATCTGCTTTTGTACCGACTTTGAAATAACAATAATGAGCTTCACGATGCTTAATTTGAGCGGTTAGCAAGATATTCATTTATAGTCGTGTACTCACCAACTGCATACTCAGCGCGAACGGCTTGAATTTCTGCCTGTGTTTCTGTATCGTCTTCGTACAGCGCTTCTTCAGCTTCAAAAATTTGTTGCTCAATTATCTCTTGAAGTTGATGTTTTTCTTCTAAATTAAGGGAAGATATGACTTCTGCTAAAGCTTCCAAGGAGAGTTGTAGTTTAACAATAGCTGGCATTTTTCTCGAATTGGTTTTGTTGTTTTTCCTATTCTTAAACTATATAAGTTGGTTGTAGGGGCACAGGATGCTGTGCCTCTACCTTATGCTATGCGCTACAGATTCTTCAAGTAATCCAAAAGCGCCTCGTTCACCAAATTAGTCATCGGCTTGCCTTGACGCTGAGAGATTTCCTTCAATTTGTTGTAAACCTCATCCTGCAGGGTGATGCGACGGCGGGTTTTGCTTGTCGCAGTCGTTGTGTTAGCGTTAAGCGAAGCTCTGCCGTAGGCAATCGCCACTTCCTGACGCTCACTTTCTTCTGTCACTGGTGCCGTGGTAGAATCTGCCATCGTCTCCACCAAACCATCAGCATCGTCTGTGATTTCCGGCGGTGCAACGGTTTGAGATTCGTACTTAGCGGCAAACTCGCGGATGGCATCAAAACCAACTCTGTCGCAAAAATCACCGAATTTTTCTTCTGGCTGGCGCTGCTCTTTGAAGTACGCAAAAATCGGCTCTAGCTGGGTTTCTATGTCATTATGGTGCAGCCGCTCCATGTAAGGTAATGCCAGCCGGGTTTGATTGGGCGAACCTCCTAGCCAAACTTGGTAAGATTCGGGAGCACTACCTACAAACCCGAGTTCTGCCATGTAAGGACGAGCGCAGCCGTTAGGACAACCGGTCATCCTTACCACGAAATGCTCATTTTGTAAACCCAGTTTATCCAAAAGGGCATGAATCCGGTCTAAAATTCCTGGAATTGCTCGTTCTGATTCGGTAATTGCCAAACCGCAAGTGGGCAAAGCTGGGCAAGCCATTGCATACCGCACAAGAGGATCGATTTTTTCTGGTTCAAAAACAACACCGCAACGGTTGAGAATTTTTTGAATAGCTTGCTTCTTCTTCGGTTCAATGTCGTAGAAAATGACGTTGTGGTGGGGTGTTAGGCGGATGGGCAAGTTAAACTGCTCAACTATTTCCCGCAACGCGGTTTTGAGTTGGAAGTTTCCTTCATCCTTAATCCGACCGTTGTCTACGGAAATACCCAAGAACAACTTACCATCGCCTTGTTCATTCCAGCCGAGAAAGTCCTCATATTTGAACTCTGGCAATGGCTTAAAGGGTTCCAGTGGCTTGCCAAAGTATTTTTCGACCATTGACTGGAACTTCTCAACGCCCCAATCGTGGATGAGATATTTTAACCTGGCGTGACGGCGGTCAGTGCGATCGCCATAATCTCTTTGAGTCGCAACAATCGCCTTGACAATATCGTAAACGTCATCCTTGTCTACATAGCAAATTGGATCTGCGAGTCTGGCGAAGGTTTCTTCTTTATTATGCGTCCGTCCTAAACCGCCACCAGCAAAGACATCAAATCCTTCTAACTCTCCGTTGTCATTAGTTATGACCACCAACGTGAGGTCTTGGCTATACAAATCTATCGAGTTATCTCCTGGTACAGTCACGCAAACCTTAAACTTGCGTGGCATATAGTAAGTACCGTAGATGGGTTCTTCCTTGTCGTGGAAGATTGTGCCAGTGCCATTTTTTTCTCGCGCCGCCTTCACCTCTGGGTTTTCTTCGGCGCTGATTGCTTTTTCACCATCGAGCCAAATTTCGTAATAAGCACCTGTTTGGGGTGTCAGCAACTGAGCAATATTATCAGCGTATTCCCAGGCAAACTGATATTCAGGCTTATTTTTAAACGGCGCTGGAGGTGCCATGACATTGCGGTTCAGGTCGCCGCAAGCTCCCAGCGTCGAACCCATGCTATTAATGATGGCAGCCATTGATGCCTTAAGATTTTTCTTTAAAATCCCGTGCAACTGAAATCCTTGACGAGTCGTTGCTCTTAAAGTGTGATTGCCATATTCATCAGCTAGCTTATCTAAAGTTAGATACAGCTGCGGTGGAACCAACCCACCCGGATTTTTTGTCCGCAGCATGAACTGGTAATCTTTTTCCTGTCCCTTGATCCGATTGTCACGGTTATCTTGCTGGTAAGAACCATGGAACTTTAGTATTTGTATTGCATCTTCACTAAAGTGATTCGTGTCCTGGAGTATCTCAGTTGCCACAGGTTCACGCAAAGAATTGCTGCGTTCCTTGAGGGCTTCTACTTTGGAAGGCTTACGGCTTGTGGTCAGGGGAGGGGCAGATTTAACCATTGGAGTGGTACAGAGTTTTTTTTAAATAAACTATTACAATGTGCCGAAGCGTAACTTAGAAGCACCTTTCGGCTTATTTATTTCCGATAATCCGGTCGGAATTAAGAAGAATATTCTGATTTTAACATGGCAAAAAGCCGGGTTTTTCAGTGATGTAACACTTAGATAAACCCAGCAATATTATTTATACTATGGTTATGAGTTATGACTTACCATTTGACGTAAAACAGGCGAATGGTTCGTCCATAATTTCTCCACCCACGAGGGTATAGCTCTTGCGAGCATTGGAAGCTGTATGTTCAACCCGACATATGAACTACAGCTTTTACTTAAAGCGATAGCCTAGACCACCATTGATGCTGAGCGCAGAAGCAGGACTATTTTCGTAAGCATTAACGCCTAGGGTGGCATTACTGTAGATGAGGAAGTTTCTGCCAACTTCAGATTCTACACCAGCAACCACTGCCACTCCATCTTTGTTGCCACTGGGAGTTGGTTTGCCATTAGCTTCTACAAATTGATAACCAACACCTACGAAAGCATTAGTACCCCTAGCAATTCCCACGTCTGCGGAAACATGGGGGATAATTGCGCTCGTCTGATCGCTAAAGTTGACCTGACCGCGTGCAGACAAAGGTGTATTTCCTAATTTTAGACGACCTGAGACATTGCCACCAAATGTAGCTGCATCACCATTTTGTCCGCCATTGGTAACGCCAGCAGAAACACCAGCACCAACATAGCTAGCATCAGTACCCTTTCTTGTTGGTCGAGGAAGCGCAGAAGCTTCACCAGATGCGAGAAAAATAGGAGCAACGACCACAGAAGACAATGCAGAAATTGTCACAAAAGACTTAAGCAACCGTTTCATAAACTTTACCAAATTTTGTAGGTATTGCTTTTAAATCTAAGGTCGAAAAACTACCTAAAATGTTCCATAGAATTTCTAAAAATTTTCCTTTCTTAGTGCTATTGATGCAGAATATATTAAATTTATTTTTTGTATATAAAGAAGGGTTTTATGATTACATGATGATTTTTGTTGCTCCGGAAAATTAATATTTGAAGTAGACACTTGTTTGACTGTCACATTATTAATCAGTTTTGATTAAGGATTGCAGTACATACATTGCGACGGGTCTGCCTTTTCTAATCCATCTGGGAATAACTTTTCTTTGGAAAATTCGCATTTTTGACATTTATATATTGCTGCAATAGTTAACTGTGTGGGTGAGTTGCACCATGCACAGGGTAATCCCTTTATCGTTTGAACTAATTCAAAACCTGGGCAGGAACAGTTGGGACAAGCGTTATTTAGTTTTCTTACTAGGTCGTGGGTAGCTTTTGCAATATTTTTCATCCTCGTTGGGTTATATAGCGCACGCATATCCGTTTCTATATAGACCTTGCCATCTTTGGAACTGTTTAAAGCAAATTGAACTGCTTCAACAAGTTGTTCTGTGGTCTTAATACCTTTGATAATTTCATCTTTGCTTTTGGGTGAAGAACTCAGCATGACAACTAGGGCGTGTTCGGGAAAGCCAACTGCATCTGCAAAATTTTGTGCTTCTTCTAAACTTTCTACAACCCTATGGCTGAAGTTAGTTTCAGTGGAAATTTCTTGACCGATAATTTCTAGCCCATTCTTTTTATCTAATAAGAAGACAACTTCCCGGTTACATGGAATAAATGGGCTACTAGGGTGAGGACCAAATGTCCCTTCACTTGCCAATGCCAAAGTTTCACCTGTGGAAAGTAGTGCTTTTTCTGCTTTGCACCTTGCTGCTTCAATTTGGGTTCCTATCCGGTTGACTTCTCTAGTAAATGTACCGAAGCTGTCAGTATCAAAGTCTTGAGGGACTATAACTTTTATTCCTAACTCTTGTTCAAGAATTGGAGCGATGACCCTCTCCTTATGATGCATAGTCGCTAAGACTGCTACTCGATTGGTAAATAGAGGATGTTTGTTCATGGCTCTTTGCAAGAGACTTCTTGCAAAAATATGATTAAGGAATATTTAGAACCACAGATTAACATAGATAAGTTATCTGTGTGCATCTGGAGGATACTGGAATTTTAAGGAATCATCAACAATCTTAAATAGAGACTATCGAGAATTTTCTATAAAATAGAGTAAATTCAATTAGAGTACGTATTTAATTAAATTTTTACTTATAGTAACCATATAAGATTTATTTAAGTATTTTGGTTTAGGCGTTAACCAGTCCTGATTAAAAAGTGATAACTTTATCTACAAGAGTTAATTTTGGGCATTCAAAACGCTTCAGTTAATTTAATTGAGGCGGAAATAGGTTTCAGATAACAAATTAATAACGCATTGATAGAGCAATGAACACAACTGTTCTGTTGCCCTAATTTGGATTGCTGGAAACACTTGAAATTAAACGAAATAAGATTGTATGGCTGAATTTTCCAATCAATTTTCTCGGCGGAAATTTCTATTAACTGCTGGAGCTTCTGCGGTGGGGTCTGTATTCCTCAAGGGATGTTTAGGAAACCCCCCTGATACCACGAACACAATTCAAGTACAACAAGTTGCTGCTATCAATATCAATCCAGCAGATAGACCGGAAACAACTACGGTCAAGCTAGGGTACATTCCCATTGTTGAAGCTGCTCCCCTGATTATTGCGAAAGAAAAAGGCTTCTTTGCAAAGTACGGCATGACCAATGTTGATATATCCAAGCAAGCCAACTGGGGTTCAGCAAGAGACAACGTAGAAATTGGAGCTGCTGGAGGTGGGATTGATGGCGGTCAATGGCAGATGCCGATGCCTTATCTAATTTCTGAAGGACGCATTACTAAGGGTAATAGAAAAATACCCATGTATGTCTTGGCTCAATTGAATACTCAAGGTAATGGAATTGCGATCGCAAGTAAACACCAAGGCAAAGGTATCGGTGTACAAATTGCTGGCAAAGAAACGTTTTTTGCTCAACTCAAATCAGCAAATGCTGCGTTTAAAGCTGCCCAAACCTTCCCAGGAGTGAATCAGGATTTTTGGATTCGCTACTGGTTAGCTGCATCGGGTGTTGATCCAGACAATGATATTCAATTGCTGACAGTGCCAGCAGCTCAAACAGTTGCAAATATGAAGACAGGGTCGATGGATGCGTTTAGTACTGGCGACCCTTGGCCCTACCGGATTATCAAAGATAAGATTGGCTTCATGGCGGCACTAACAGCAGAAATCTGGAAAAATCATCCTGAAGAATACTTTGCCATGAGGGCAGATTGGGTTGACAAAAATCCTAAGGCGACCAGAGCAATTTTGAAAGGCATTATGGAAGCGCAGCAATGGTGCGATAACTTTGACAACAGAAAAGAACTTGCTCAAATCCTTGCAAGGCGAAATTACTTCAACGTGCCTGTAGCAATTCTGAACGACCCATTCATGGGCAAATACGACATGGGCGATGGTCGCACCATTGACGATAGAACGATGGCAGCTTTGTACTGGAAAGATGAAAAAGGTAGCGTCTCCTATCCCTACAAGAGCCATGACCTTTGGTTTTTAACAGAAAGTGTACGCTGGGGCTTCTTACCAGAGGATACCTTAGCAAATGCCAACAAGCTGATAGATAAAATCAACCGCGAGGATTTGTGGAGAGAAGCCGCTAAGGAAATGGGCGTTGCTGCTGCTGACATTCCTACAAGTACATCTCGTGGCGTTGAAGAATTTTTTGATGGCATCAAGTTTGACCCAAAAAATCCGAAGGCTTACTTGCAGAGCCTCAAGATTAAAAAAGTGAAAGTTTAGGCTCGATAACTCTGTTAGCTAATTATTTGGGTTGGGATTTTTAATTAGAAAAAATTTTTTTATCCAAAATATTAAAAAAACCTAAACTCACGAGTAGCTAACAGCAAATCTTTAACAACCCAGTAGCCAACACAAAATTTAAGGAAAACATCAATCATGGTAACACTACAAAGACGCTCTCCATCGCGTACTACCCAGAATGCTTTGCTGTCCCGTCTGCAAAAGCAATATCCCAATCTTGTGCCGCCAATTATCGCGATCGCCATCTTTCTAGTGATATGGCAACTATTTGCTTGGACTCCTGGAGCGACACTACCAGGACCAATCCAAGTGGTGCAAGAAACTTGGATACTCATTATGTATCCCTTTTATGACAGGGGTGGGATAGATAAAGGTTTATTTTGGCAAATCCTCGCTAGTTTACAACGGGTAGCGATTGGTTATTCACTAGCGGCAATTCTTGGTATTGGCTTGGGCATTGTGATTGGTACGAATAAAACCATATCCAAGGCATTAGATCCGATGATCCAATTATTCAGAACTGTGCCGCCTCTGGCTTGGGTACCAATTTCTCTTGCCGCCTTGCGACAAAACGAACCCGCTGCCCTTTTCGTGATTTTTATCACGGCGATTTGGCCAATTTTAATTAATACAGCAGTTGGGGTAAAGCAAATTCCCCAAGATTACAACAACGTAGCCAAAGTTCTGCAACTTTCTCGTCGCGAATATTTCTTTAATATCCTTATACCTGCTGCTTTACCCTACATTTTTACCGGGTTGAGGCTTGCGATTGGGTTAGCTTGGTTGGCAATTATTGCCGCAGAAATTATCATGTCCGGCATTGTTGGAATAGGCTTTTTTATCTGGGATGCCTATCAGAATAACAACGTCAGTGAAATTATTTTGGCTCTCGTCTATATCGGTGTTGTTGGTTTGTTACTAGATAAGTTGATGCTTTGGGTACAGTCAAGAATTCTGCCAGAAGAACAGAAATAGTCATTAGTGAGCCAGCGCTGCAGGAGGGTTTCCCTCCGCAGGCGACTGGCGTTCGCGTAGCGTGTCCGAAGGACATACCCGAAGGGTCCTTTGTCATGAGTAAATGGCAAAGGGCAAATAACAAACAATTGGGTAAGGTACACAAAGAAATAATGAACCACAGATGGACACAGATGGACACAGATAAATAATTACTTCATTCAGATGAAAAGCGCCATAACAAACAAATAACAAAGGACAAATAACAAATGAGTGTTTTTGTTGCGGTTGACCAAATTAAGAAAGTCTTTCCCCTAGCCGATGGTAGTCATTATGTTGCCCTTAAAGAAATTGACCTTCAAATTCAAAAGGGAGAATTTATCTCTCTGATTGGTCACTCAGGTTGTGGTAAATCCACGCTACTTAATATGGTTGCAGGTCTGGATCTGCCAACTGAGGGCGTAGTGACGCTAGAAGGAAAAAGAATCACTAAACCTGGTCCAGACAGGATGGTGGTGTTTCAGAATTATTCTCTGTTGCCTTGGCGGACGGTACGAGAAAACATTGCCCTTGCTGTGGATGCAACGATGAATGATCTACCTGCGAGTGAGCGGAGGGCAATTGTAGAGCAACATATCGATATGGTGGGGTTGCGTCCTCATGCTGATAAACAGCCAGGAATGTTATCGGGTGGACAAAAACAGCGGGTAGCGATCGCTCGTGCTTTAGCGATTCGTCCCAAATTACTCTTGCTTGATGAGCCGTTTGGTGCGTTAGATGCACTCACGCGAGGCAACTTGCAAGAACAGTTGATGAAAATTTGTGAGGAAAACCAAGTCACTGCCATCATGGTGACTCACGATGTTGATGAAGCGGTGCTGTTGTCCGACCGAATTGTGATGCTGACAAACGGACCAGAATCCAAGATTGGAGACATTTTGGAAGTGGATATTCCTCGACCCCGCAAGCGGATGGAAGTGGTGGAACATCCTAGCTACTACAGTTTGCGAAGTGAGATGATTTACTTCCTCAACCAACAGAAACTGATTAAAAAGCTGAGGGCAAGAAAAACAGCGGTCATTGCTCGTCATGGTTTAGAAAAAGTGAACCTCGAAATTGGTTTCCTCCCTCTCACTGCTTGCGCCCCTTTAGCTGTAGCAAAAGAAAAAGGTTTCTTTGCCAAACATGGTCTGGATGAAGTCACCCTAGTACGCGAATCTAGTTGGCGCGGCATTACCGATGGCATTGCTGGTGGATATTTAGATGCTGCTCAAATGCCTTCTGGAATGCCAGTTTGGTTGACTGTGGGAGGCAATGACGGTCGTCCTGTGCCAGTTGTCAGCGCCTTGACTCTCACCCGCAACGGCAATGCCATTACCCTAGATAAACGTTTTTATGACCAAGGGGTGTACACGCTCGCAGACTTCAAACAATTGCTGCAACAGTCTGCAAATCAACGGCATACTCTGGGGATGGTTCATCCTTCCTCAATGCACAATCTGCTTTTGCGTTACTGGTTAGCAGCTGGTGGTATTGATCCAGACCGAGATGTTTCCCTCAAAACTATTCCTCCGGCTCAAATGGTGGCAGATTTGCAAGCAGGAACTATTGATGGTTACTGTGTGGGCGAACCTTGGAACCTCCGGGCATCAACAGAAGGAATAGGCTTTACCATCGCTACAGATTTAGAAATCTGGCTAGGACACCCAGGCAAAGTTTTAGGGGTTCGTGAAGACTGGGCTGCAGCTTATCCCAATACCCATATAGCTTTAGTCAAAGCCTTGTTAGAGGCATGCAGATACTGTGCTGATGAGAACAACTTCCAAGAAGTGCGTCAAATTTTGGCTCGACGGGAGTATGTCAGTACCAATGAAGATTATATCCAACTTGGCGATCCAAACTCCTCTGTTTGTAGCCTAGAACAACCAATGCGACAGTATGCCCATCACCTGTTTTTTGGAGATGGCGTTAATCGTCCCAGCCGCACCGAACATTTATGGATGATGACTCAAATGGCGCGTTGGGGTGATATTCCCTTCCCCCGAAACTGGTTAGAAATTCTTGAACGGGTCTGTCGAGTCAATGTCTTCAGCACCGCAGCACGAGAACTAGGTCTGCTTGATATCAAATATCATCGCGGTCCTATCCAGTTATTCGATGGTACTGTGTTCAATGCTGATGACCCCATCGCCTATCTCAACAGTCTGGCGATTAAACGCGATTTTTCAATTGCAGAAGTTGTCATCAACTCACGGCAGTCTCCAGTAGCTGCTTAAAAATTTCAACCGCAGATGGACGCAGATGGACGCGGATGGACGCGGATAATTGTCTGTTTTATCTGCGTGTATCCGCGTTCATCTGCGGTTCAAAATCCACAATTCACAATCCAAAATAGCTATGTTAAATCGCGCTTTAACCTACACCGAAACCCTCAGAGAGCCTGTAGCAACATCTAAGCGTTCAAATCCTTTCTTGGTCATTGAGGACGCTTCCAAAGTCTATCCCACGCCCAAAGGTCCTTATACAGTATTAGATGGCGTTAATCTCAACGTGCATGAGGGTGAGTTTATCTGCGTCATCGGTCACTCAGGATGCGGCAAATCGACACTGCTGAACATGGTTGCTGGTTTTACCAAGCCAACCTCTGGAGGAGTGCTGCTTAACTCCAAGCCAATCACTCAGCCTGGTCCAGACCGGATGATGGTATTCCAAAACTACGCTTTGTTGCCTTGGCGGACTGCTTTTGAAAACATTTATCTGGCTGTTAATGCCGTTTTTCCCAACAAGTCAAAAGGGGAGAAGTCAGCAATTGTACGTAACCATCTGGCACTCGTGGGACTATCAGAGGCTGCTGACAAAAAACCACCGCAACTTTCAGGGGGGATGAAACAACGGGTTGCCATTGCACGTGCTCTAGCAATTCGTCCCCAAGTTCTCATTTTGGATGAACCTTTTGGGGCATTAGATGCCATCACCAAAGAAGAATTACAGGAAGAATTGTTGAAAATTTGGAACGAACGGCGATGCACAGTGCTAATGATTACTCACGATATTGATGAAGCACTGTTTCTAGCAGACCGCTTAGTGATGATGACGAACGGACCTGCTGCCAAAATCGGTGAAATCCTTGAAATTCCTTTCCCCCGTCCGCGCGATCGCTCGCGGATTATGGAAGACCCACAATACTACCAGCTGCGGAACCACGCTCTAGATTTCCTCTACCGCCGCTTTGCTCACGACGAATAGAAACTAGAAAAATCTTTCCCAGTTTTAAACAACAAGTTTTTCAAATCAGGCTTGACATCTCCAAAAACAATGAAAACAGTAACCTCTGAGAAAACAGTAACCTCTAATCAATGGCATACTCTTTCTCCAGTACAGGTGGAAAAGAGTTTACGTAGTCACATCGAAAAGGGTTTAACTGCTGTTGAGGTCATTGAGCGACACACTCAATTCGGACCAAATGAGCTATCTGCTAAGAAAGAAAAACCTCTTTGGTTAAAATTTATCCTGCAATATAATCAGCCGCTTCTGATTATCTTGGTATGTGCGGGAGCTATCAAGGCGCTCATTGGAGAGTGGATTAATGCTGGGGTCATTTGGGGCGTAACTACCACCAATGCCATTATCAGTTTTCTTCAAGAAGCTAAAGCCGAAAGTGCGCTTGCTGCTTTAGCTTCCGCAGTTCAAACAGAAGCGACTGTTATCCGCGATGGCAAGAAGTTACGTATTTCATCCCAGCAGTTAGTCCCTGGCGATGTTGTGCTGCTCAGTTCTGGCGACAAAGTCCCAGCAGATCTGCGTCTGGTTAAAGTGCGTGATTTGCAAATCGATGAATCAGCCCTTACGGGTGAGTCGGTTGCCGTTGAAAAACAGACAGAAGTCCTGACTCCAGAAACCCCTCTGGCAGAACGCACCAACATGGCTTATGCAGGAGGCTTCGTGACGTTTGGACAAGGCACAGGCATTGTTGTCGCCATTGGCAATCATACTGAAACGGGCAAAATTTCCCAGTTAATTGAGCAACGGGTTGATCTGACGACTCCCTTGACTCGGAAATTCAACCAATTCAGCCAAAACTGGTTGTACTTTGTCTTGGGTATGGCAACTCTGACTTTTGCCGTGGGACTGGGACAAAGAAGCTTTAATGATGCTTTAGAAGCTGCGGTTGCTTTGATAGTTGGTGCAATTCCCGAAGGATTGCCAGCAGTAATTACTGTCACGCTGGCTGTGGGAGTTGCGCGGATGGCACGTCGTCATGCAATTGTTCGTAAGTTGCCTGCTGTAGAAACTCTTGGTAGTGCAACTGTTGTTTGTTCTGATAAAACCGGCACCTTGACAGAAAACCAAATGACTGTTCAAGAGATTTATGTCGGAGGTATGTTGTGTGCTGTCACTGGTAGTGGTTACGGCTCAGAAGGGCAAATTTTGTTCAATCAACAGCCAGTTGACTTAAAGCAGGCTCCATCTCTTAAAGAATGCCTCGTAGCTGGATTGTTGTGCAATGACTCCCACATAGAGCAAAAGAATGGCAATTGGGTAGTAATTGGCGATCCAACTGAGGCAGCATTGATTGCAGCTGCCAACAAAGCGGGATTGCGACAACCATCTGTAGAAAAGTTAATGCCACGGCTAGACTCTATCCCCTTTGAGTCCCAATTTCAGTACATGGCAACTTTACACACAGCAGGGAGTCAGGAAAATACTGGACTCAGAATTATCTATGTGAAGGGTTCGATGGAGGCTATTCTTCAGCGTTGTCAGCAAATGCTGGATGCTCAGGGAAATCTGACTCCCATAGTTAAAGAGACTTTGTATCAACAAGCCGATGTCATGGCAAAGCAGGGGTTACGGGTGCTTGCTTTTGCTAAAAAGTCGATGCCGCCTACTCAGAATTCCATAAACCATTCTGACATCGAAACCGGGCTGATTTTTTTGGGGTTGCAAGGCATGATTGATCCACCCCGACAAGAAGCGATCGCCGCTATCCATGCCTGTCAGCAAGCGGGAATTCAAGTCAAGATGATTACTGGCGATAACGTGACAACAGCAAGTGCGATCGCCCGTCGCATGGGGTTCCGCAACCGAAATAAGAAAATCGTGGCGTACACGGGTACTGAACTCGCCCAAATGAACACTTCCGAACTCAAAAACGCTGTCGAAGACGGTGTCGTTTTTGCCCGTGTCGCCCCAGAACAAAAACTCCGTTTGGTCGAGGCTATACAATCTAGAGGCGAGATTGTGGCGATGACTGGGGACGGGGTGAATGACGCACCAGCCCTCAAGCAAGCAGATATTGGCATTGCGATGGGAAGCGGTACTGAGGTTTCCAAAGAAGCTGCTGATATGGTGCTCACAGATGATAACTTCGCTTCAATTGAAGCGGCTGTCGAAGAAGGTCGTTCAGTTTACAAAAATCTTATCAAAGCGATTTGCTTTATTCTCCCAGTCAATGGTGGAGAATCCATGACAATTTTAATTAGTACGCTGCTTGGCAGAGAATTACCCATTTTGTCATTGCAAATTCTCTGGCTCAATATGCTGAATTCCATCACCATGACTGTACCGTTATCTTTTGAACCGAAATCTACGGAGGTCATGAAACAACCACCTCGCCCAGCCAATGAACCCTTCTTGACAGGCAATCGAATTAAGCGTATTTTAGCTGTCTCTCTCTACAACTGGACTTTGATTTTTGGGTTGTTTGAATGGATACGCCAAGCGCCCTGGGGTAGCTTGCCACTAGCCCGTACAATGGCGATTCAGGCTTTAGTTATGGGGCGAATCTTTTATCTGTTAAGCATTAGCCAATTGTTGCCTTCTTTAGCAGCCAAATGGAGTGGTTCAACCGAATCGATTAAAAGTGCGCCTGCAATTGCTGCTGGAATTGTCGGTGCTGTCATTTTGCAAATAATCTTCAGTCAATCTAACTTTATTAACCAAGTTTTCTCCACAACTCCACTAACCCTTGACCAGTGGTTGATCTGCTTTGGTGTCAGCTTACCAATGATTGCCATTGCAGCTTCCATCAATCGCTTTGACCCGCCTAATTAAGAAAACATAGTACATCCTGAGTTATTTTCACTCAGCACTGGGTACTTGGGACTCAGCAGTTAGTATCACCTGCTGAGAAATCCACTGGAGATAGGGCTGAGAACCAGCAAAAATAGGCAGAGCAATAATTTCTGGCACTTGGTAGGAGTGCAGTTCGCGAATTTTTGCTTCCAAAATGAGAAATTTGCTCAAGTCTGTTTTAATCAGCAGTTGCCATTCCTGCTCCTTGTGTATTTGTCCTTGCCAAGTATAAATCGAATGAATTGGCAACAAATTTACACAAGCAGCAAGTTTAGCTTCCACAAGAGCATTGGCGATCGCTTCTGCTTCCTCCACTGAAGAAGCCGTTACTAATACGACACCGTAGTTAGCTGATTCATTCATAATTTGCAACTAACACATAAATATGGTAGTCATGAGTCAGCTAGCTGATAGCTGACTCATGACTAAACCGTTGTAGATGTGGATAAGGAATAAACTTGACCATCAATCAGCAGTCGAGTGATTCCCTTTGCCTGGAGATGATAACGTGCCTTATGTAGCATTTTGCTGTCAGGAATTTTAATCACGCGATCGCGCTTGGTAGAGAAGCGCTTTGCCACTCTGTGGTTATCGAAGACTGGCAGCGTTCTTTGCTGGGTTTCCAAGTTAGGAATGTGCCCCAAGTCACCAAACTCTCTAAGTGGTCGGGTGATTAATTCTGAGGAGCGGTCTATCACTAGATAGCAGGTTTTGGGTAAACTGGCTGCTGACAGTGGCAAGACTCGAACTAATGTGTCACCCGACCTTGGTCTTGTGACAAAAGGCGCAGCTGTTTCATAATCTTCATCGTCTAGGTATTCCTCTTCGTCGTCATCTTCTAATTCATCTTCTTCTAAATCCTCCAAATCATCTGACTCGTCTAGCAAGTCTTCGCCAAACATTTCCGCTATGACATTTGCTTCTGGACGCGTATCTTCCAAAAGCGGACTGGGAATGCTTGTGATTTCTGGGGGTTTGTCTGGAGGTTTCTGTTCTAAAAGTTCCAATTGCTCAGCAATCGGTTGCTCAGTTCGCTCAACTCGTTTTGGTATTGGTTTTGCAGGAGCTGAAGAGCGCCGCTTCACTCGTCTAACCGCAGGAGTTCGATCATCAACTTCCACAAGGCGCGGTTGTTCTACCACTACTGGTTCCTGCACCTGAACCTCGAGCGCACTCTGTTCAGCAACCGGATCTGCTGCTGTCTGTTGCTCTTGTGTCTGGTCTTCCTGTGGCTCGTCGATAAACACAGGCAAGTTTTCGTAGTTGACCTGTGCTCTTCCTTCAGGCGTTCTAGCAGCACGCTTCAAAGAGACGAGGTATTCATACTCGTCTTCTGGCAAAGTACTCTTGAGCAAGCGGCTAATCGTCGAGTTACTTACGTCATAGCGTTCTGCCAAAGTTGAGGTCGTTTCGGCAGTTTCGCGATATAACTTAAGAATTTCTTGTTTATCTGGTTCTGTTAGTTTTCTCACGGTAGACACCAAAAATTTCTAAGCTCGTTTTCTTCCACTGGTACGTCGTGAACGGTAGGAAGATGCGTCGTATTCCAGGACAGCGCCCATGCCAAATAAAACTCCACTCCACACCCAAAATACCTCTAATATCTCTCCACTTTGATAGTTAGGAATCCAATTTGTGGCGTATTGAAACCACATATCTGCAATGTAAAGCGAAAATGCTGCTGCCGCAATCATTCGCCAAGACAAAGACGCTCTTCCACCCCAAAAGGCTAACAATAAGGTAGTAGCGATAATTAACAACACTACATCGCTAACGATATAAAACCAATTCAAAATTGGTGCAATACTCTCTATCCCGGTTGGCATTTGAGTTTCAACTATTGCTTGTGGTTGATTAGAAATTAACCACGCTAATGCACTACCGAAAGCTCCAATTCCCAACACAATTATCCACTGCCATTTTTCTAGATTGAGTCGCCTAGAAGTTACTGCCAAAATCATGCCAATACCAAGCAACAAATAAGTCATCACAAAAAATACATCACCAAGGGAAACGATAGGTTCTTCTTTCAAGACTATTTCTCTATAACCGAAGAATATCCCCCCTAGGAAATAAGAAACCATACCGATACCGATTGCTAGCCAAACATTGCGATCACTAACAATTTTTGGACTACGCCAATTTCTCAAGCATAAAACACCAGCACCCAGATAAGCTATGGCTTCAAAAATATTTGTACCAAGGACGTACCAATCAGCACGCCTTTCCATGCCATTTGTAGCTGGAATTCTGGCACTAAACAAAAGAAAGTACAATAGTGCCAGCGCACCCCAGCCAAGGTTAGCTAAGACGATGCTCTGAGTAGAAAACATGGATTTGGGATGGTGTGACTTGTTGTAAACGCTACTCATAGAACTTTACTGTATAAATGCACTCTAGCAGTTTTTTGGCTGATTGACAGTCTAAGAAATAACCGTCATGAAAGGGAAAGAGTCAATTCAGGGTAAAAGCAGTAGATGATCCAACACCAAGAAAACTGCTATGAACTAATGCCACAGTTTACTCAACGAAGATAGATTTAGCCAACTGATGAAAAGATCTCGTTCTCCCTCAGGCATATCTTGTAACCTATCAACCACTTGCTCGGCAAAGTTGGTATTGCCAAAATATGCTTTTGCCAAGCGATGCAGTTCCTGTAAGAGGGTAATAATATGGTGTTCTTGCCAACTTGGTATTTGGCTAACTTGTTGCAGATCCATATTGAGCAGATTTTTGACTAACTTTGGAGAAGAGAGTTGAGGAATTTGCCACTGCTGCAACACCTGGGCAATATCTTTCTCAAATAACGCTGCTTGTCGAGAACCTAAAAAATCCTCTACATCCATATAAACGGCTTGCAGCAGCAAAAGACAGGCTTGAGTTAGAATTCGTGTCCTGCTAGGGTTACCCGTGTCACAACCTATCTGCTTTAAACGAACCTTACGCCAAACGCTGTAGCGTGCTGGTTCCTCTAGGAGAACACAGGCTTTACCTCGGTTATCGGTTAATTCTCTCCATAAGGCTTTGGCTTCTTCTTCTTGGTTGGCTTTGAAGACGCTAATCAAACAAAAAGTTTGCCCCTGATAATAGAGGATCTGCAAGAGCTGATCCTGCTTTGGGTGCTGAATGGTCGAGATTTCAACATCTTGCCGTTTCAGAATAAACATGACACTGGCAATAACTCCTCACCAAGGCGTTCTTTATCAAAAATTTTGGGTTGAAAACCTCCCCCTGAAAGGGGGACTTTAGACGCTTTACTTTTTACAAAAAATTTAGTATAATTTTTGACACTTGTTTCTCACCAATCGCAATGTTCGACCAAAATAAAATTCCTGACAACAGCGACGACATAGTGCGAGAACGAGCCTGAACCTTGACAATTCGTAGGGCGTTGTATCCAGAAAGATTGTGCAATACATGAAACCTTGGGTACGTAAAACGAATGAGGTTTGGTTGTACAGAACTTTGTGTTCCTTGTACATAGTTGGCGGTGGGGCGCGTCGTCAACTTTAAACTAAATTGCTTGCGGAGGAGTTCTGTCGGGGAGTAAGTCATGGGGCTGCTCTAGATAAGATCCGGTGAGGCAAGAATCCTCGCACCTTTAGGTCGAGGAGCGTCAAAGGGGAGATATCATTATACGCACGCAAGCTGCATAGCTTGTGTTTGGCGTGCGCTTTTTTCGCGTTTGTCGGGAGCATCCCATTGACAAAACAGGATAACTAACCAATACTCCATTTGCTTTGTTTTCGGTGTACATTTACTAACTCTTGTAACGACTTGGATCTTAGCCTCGCTAATGTGAAATCTGCAATAATTTTCAATTGCCTTTTGCTTAGGTTCACAGATATAATATTGGGTAATTACTGTCCAGCCAGCTAGTATCTTTAGTTTGGGCGCGTAGCTCAGTGGATAGAGCCACGGATTTCTAATCCGTTGGTCGCAGGTTCGAATCCTGCCGCGCCCGTTGTAACTAAATACGAACCCTTAAAGCCCGCTAATTTGGTACGATGATTGAACCAAGTAGAGGGTTTATATTAGTAGTGCTGCATCATACAAAAAATAAGGCAGATATTGCTGCTACCAAAGCAATAGCAGACTTAACTGCAAAAGGTTACAAGGTTATTTATCCAGCAATTAAATTTGGCGGTTGCTGCATCAGAACGACACCGCCAAAATCACCTAATCCTTTTTACTGGTGGGAAGATTTTACAAACTTTACAGAAGAAGCGATTAAGCGAACTTACAAGGAATTTGGAGTTGACTTAACCACTAGGAAGGTAAACTTAGATTCTAGAATTCATACTAGAAAAGTAGAAAGACCTTCCAAAGAAGAATTACAAAAACTGGTGTGGGAAAAACCAACAGCACAGATATCTAAAGACTTTGGAGTATCCGACAAGGCTGTCGAAAAATGGTGTAAGGCTTATGGCATTGAAAAGCCAGCTAGAGGATACTGGGTTAAAAAAGCTTATGCAAAATTATCAGAATAAAGGTGGTAGATCAAAAGAAGAATTCCACCTACCACCCACTACCTAGTTACAAGTCATTTAAGACTGCTATACTCATCCTTCATTTTTGCTCACAATCTCTTTACGCTCCTGGTCCGGCGGTAACAATCACCAATTTATCGGGTTGAATTAACTCCTCAATTGCCTGCTGCACCTGATCTAAAGTGACTGTTTCAATGCGCTTGGGAAATTCTCGGATTTCCTCCTGAGAAAGCCCGTAAACGGCATTGTCCAAAATGATGCTCGCTACATTACTAGGATTGGCTAAGTCCACGGGATAGCTATTAGTAATTGAGCGTTTCGCCGTGTTCAATTCAGCCTCAGTGACTCCTTGCTCTCGCAACTGCTTAAGTAAAGCTAAGGTGCTAGCAACAGCCTTTTGAGCATCTCCAGGAGCAGTCTGCATCTGAATCAAGAATGGACCTGGTTGAACTCCAGCAGCAAAAGCACTGTAGATACCGTAGGTTAGACCTTGGCGATCGCGCACCTCAGTACCTAATCGGCTAGACAAGGTATCGCCGCCCAAAATTTGATTCAGTACCAAAGCAGAGTAGAAACGAGGGTCTTTCCGCGAAATCCCATTATAACCAATGTAGGTCACAGCCTCCGCCTTACCGGGAATCACTGAACTTAAGCGTTTCATCGTTTCTGGCAAAGACACCGGAGCTAAATTGAGAGTCGGAGGCTCACCCTGAGCTTGCCATTTGCCGAAAGCTTGATTGAACAGTGCTTTGACTTGATTTGGCTCAAAGTCACCCACGAGGGCGATCGTCGTCGTATCGGGTCGGTAGTGTTCCTGGTAAAAGCGCAGCACATCAGCACGAGTCACGCTTTTTAAGCTCTCTTCTGTAGGAAAGCTATGAAACGGATGATTTTCAGGGTAAATTGCCTGCTGGAATACCCGTCGTCCCAATCCGCGAGGGTCATCGAGCTGTACTTTCAGACTTATCAACGCTCGTTGACGACTGAGTTCAAGCTGGTTCTCTGGGAAGGTCGCATTTTGCACCACATCTGCCAAGGTTTGAATCAATATCGGCAGATTAGCAGACAGGCCATTTCCACCAATACTGACGCCTTCACGAGTCGCATTGAATCCCAAGCTAGCTCCCCGGTCTTCTAACGCTTTTGCCAGAGTCAGAGCATTTTTTGTCTGAGTCCCATTCATTAAATTGGTAGCAACGAGACTCGATAATCCTGCTGTCTGATTTTTGTCAAATTCGCTACCTGCGTCAATTTGTCCGCTTAGGTTAACAGTGGGGACGCTGTGGTCAGCCAGCAAGAGAACTCGCAACCCATTTTTAAGCGTGAATTGCTCTGGTAACGGTTGTTGAGTCGAAGCGGTAGCTGATGTAGCAGGAGGGAGGTATTTGGCAAGTTCTGCCGGGTCTACAGGCTTACCAGGGCTGAAGTTTTCTACAGTGCGATCAGAACCAGCACTGGAAGACCCAGGCTTACCACCTGGTAGAGTTGGTTCAAAAAAGCCGATAGTTTGTTTAGCAGGATTGAGATAAGTTTTCGCCACTCGCTGCACATCCGCTGCTGTGACTTTGGCGATCGCCTCTAAATAGCGCTCAATATAGCGATAATCTCTGGTGACAGTTTGGCTATACCCCAGTTGGGTTGCTTGAGAGGTGATGTCTTGGTTACTGAGTACAAAGGAAGCTTGCAGTTGCGTCTTTGCTCGGTTCAATTCTGCTACACTGACTTGTTCCTGTTGCAGTTTAGCCAACGACTGTTGCAGCACAGAAGCAATTTTCGATAGCTCTTGACCCGGAGCCGCTGTAGCATTAATTTCGTACCAACCTGGTTCGATCAGTTCCGCAGGACTTGCACTTATTGAACTTGCCAAGCCTGATTCTACCAAAGCTTGGTAAAGCTGTGAGCTACGCCCGCCCGTGAGAATGGCATCCATCACATCAATTGCAGGTACGTCCGGATGAGTGACATTTGGTAGAGGATAAACGACTTGCAATAGTGCGGCACTTCCTGGCTCTTTCAGGACAATAGGCGATTTTTTACCCCCTGAGGAGACTGGAGAGGATGAAGGGGATATTGTTCCCTTCTCTGTCTCATCTCCCCCTACTCTAGATGCCCGTTTCGGTAGCTTTCCGAAAGTTTGTTGGACACTCTTCAGCACGGGTTCAGTCGCAAAATCTCCTGTAATTACCAGGGTGGCATTGTCAGGGCTGTAGTAGGTATTGTAGTAGTCCCGTACCTGCTGCACCGTGAATTTTTCCACATCGGCTTTTGTGCCTCCCACAGGTAAGCCATAGGTTCGGTTTGGGAAAGCCGATCGCATGACGGCACGGTTAAGGCGATAACCAGGAGAATTTTCATATCCCTGTAACTCAGAGATAACGACACGCTTCTCACTTGTCAGTTGTTCGGCTCCAACTAAAGCGCCTTCCATGCGATCGGCTTCTAGGGTGAGCAGTGCTTCCAATTTGTCGCGTTGCACTGTCCCAAAATAGGCTGTTTCGTCATAGCTGGTAAAAGCATTGAACTGACTGCCTAATGCACTAAATAGCCGACCAAACTGCACCGGACGGTCAGTGGTTCCCTTGAACATCAAATGTTCAAGCTGGTGGGAGATGCCATTCTCCCCTGCTTTCTCATTGCGCGAACCTACTCGATACCAGACCTGCACACTCACAACGGGTGCGGTATGGACTTCTTTCGTTAGCACTGTTAAGCCATTTTCCAATACCGTTTTACGTACCCCTTGAGTGAGGGCAAGACCGGATACAGGTGTGAGGAGACTTGGTGTTGCAGCATTGCTGAAGTTGCTTCCTGACAGCACTCCACTTAGGAGGAAGCTTAAGAAAAATCCCACCAGAATAAATGAACGTAGCTTCGAGAAAAAAGGCATGGTAGGTTACACAAGAAATAAACGACCAACAAAATATATGCTATAAAAATGCTTTCTTGCGTTTTACCAAACAAGAGAGCATAAAGTGTGGTATATGACCAAATTTAATATTTGCTTAGGATTAGCTTAACAATTCAATGTTACGGCTTAATGACAATTGTTTCTCACTCTCATGATTGGGAATTTTAATTTAAGTAATATTACTGAGTTCACTTTCGTTGGTTTTGGTTATGGAGTGCGTTCTGCAAAATGTCTACAAAACAATCAACATAGCCCCTGAGTTTTGAATTGCTAAATGAGCGATCGCACTCCTTGGACTCCCCTCCATGCAAAAATACACCGCAGCATCCGCTTGCGCCAATTATTTGAGCGTAATCAACGGCTATTAGTCGCTGTCTCTGGCGGACAAGATTCTCTCTGTCTCATCAAATTACTATTAGATTTGCAACCAAAATGGGGATGGCATTTAGGTATTGCTCACTGTGATCATCGCTGGCGTCCTGACTCCCAAGCTAATGCGAGCCATGTAGAAAATTTAGCAAAAAATTGGGATCTTTCATTTTATTTACAAACAGCGAACGAACCTTTAAAAAGCGAAGCCGCAGCACGCAATTGGCGGTATCAAGCTTTGAGTGCGATCGCCTGTGAAAACCAATTTAACTGTATTGTGACAGGTCACACAGCTAGCGATCGCGCTGAAACTCTGCTTTACAACTTAATTCGTGGCACTGGTGCCGATGGCTTGCAAGCATTAACCTGGAAACGTCTGCTTGATAGTGACATCTTGCTTCTACGTCCACTGTTAGAAATCACTCGCACGCAAACAGGGGAATTTTGCCAAGACTTTCAGCTTCCTGTTTGGGAAGATTCAACCAATCAAGATTTGAAATTCGCTCGCAACCGCATTCGTCAACATTTATTACCATATTTGCAAGAAAATTTCAACCCCTTAGTTGAATCAGCCCTTGCCCAGACTGCCGAAATTCTACAAGCAGAAGTGGAATATTTAGAACAAGCTGCTCATCAGTTGCGGGAAGAGGCGATGGCGGGGGAGATAGGGAGATGGGGAGATGAGGGAGGGATTCCCCATAACCCACAACCAATAAGGCTCAACCGTCGTGTATTACAGAAAGCACCACTGGCGCTACAACGTCGCGTCATGCGTCAGGTATTACAAGAAAGACTTCCTTGCGCTCCTAGTTTCGAGCAAATTGAAAAACTGACAGCTTTAATGACAGCACCAAACCGTTCGCAGACTGATCCATTTCCAGGTGGTGCGATCGCCCAAGTTGAAGGTGACTGGATATACCTAAAACACTTCTGAGTACTGAGTACTAAGTAGTGATTTTTCATCCAAGAAGGTGTGTAGAGACGTTGCAATACAACGTCTCTACTGTCTAAGATGCTGTCAACTGCGGTTGAGACATCAGACTTAGGAGTGTCTGACGCATTTGAGCAATAGCTTGGAGTTGATAATCACCTGTTTCCTGCACTCTTGCTAACGATTCAGTCATTCCTTGTAACTTTTGCCGCACCTCATCCACGGAATATTGAATAGGTTGTAGCGCCTCTTGATATAAATTCAACCGTCCGCGAGATTCTGCGGTTGTTGTTTGCAAAACAAACAAGTTTTGCTCCATAGTTTGCAGTGAGTCGCGCTGAGTCTGTTGCTGTTGCGTTTGCTCTGCAATGACACCTTGCATTTGCTCAATGCTGGTATGCATCTGCGAAATCTCATGCTCGAGATTTTGCAACTCTTGTGACTGTTGTTGTTGCTGCATTTCAATTTGCAGCAGAATTGCTTTTAAATCAATATTTGTTTCCTCTTGTTCATTGACAAGAGATTTTCCTTCTCGCTGTTGCAGTACTGTTTGGTGTTGCTTGAAAATATCCTGTTGCTCAAGCAAGCTGCGGCGTTGTCCTACCAATGTTTCATTAAGCATCTGGTAGAGATCTTTTTCATCCACCAGTTCGGCTTCTAAGTAGCCGCGTTCTAGTTCAGAACCTTGGTTTATTTTCTGTTGGAGTTCTTCTATATTTTTTTGTTTTTCTGTTAGTTCTTGTTCCTGCTCATGAACGAAGCTAGAGTCAATGCTCAACTTCTGCTGCAACTCTCGCACTATATTTTGCAGTTGTTCTAGAGGCATATTTTCCAAAGCTGCCACATCAACTTTACAAGTAGGAGTCACATCAACTGTTGCAGAAAAGGAGCGAAGCTTTTGGTGTAACTCTTGGTGGTGTCGCAGTTGGTCTTTCAGGATTCGCGCATACTCTTGCTTGCGCTCAAGAGTAACTGTATTCACCTTCAACTCGGCTATTTGCTGCTCAAGAGAATTTTGAGCTTGCTGCCATTCTTTTTGGCGTTCAGATAACTCTTGCGACAGACGATTAACTTCCACTTGCTGTTGGTCAACTGCAGTTTTTTGCTGTTCCAGTTGTTGCCAGTGTGGGTTCAAAACTGCTTGCTGCCTTTCCACCATTTCTAAAGCAAGATCGAGGTGTTCGCGTACTGTTTGTGTTGGAGCAACGCTAGTAGAGAGCCGAGCAAGTAACTCATTTAGCACTCGACTTTGCTCCTCATCCAATACAGCCTGCTGCTGGCACTCTGCTTTGTACTCCTCCAAGCGACGCTGCTCACCCCGCAAGTGACCCCATGCTCCTTCCAGTTCCTGACGGTTGCGCTCAATTTCCATTCGTAACTTTTCAATTTCCTGGCGGGAAACCTCTACTTGTTGTTGTTGCGTCTCTAAACGTTGAACTTCATCTTCCTTTTGTTGCAGTTGTTCCAAACGAGTTTCCATATCCATTTCACGGCGATTCAACTCTTGCGCTTGAAACGTTAGAGACTGCTTCCACTGGTCAATTTCTTCTTCTTTGACCTTAAATTTTTCCACCTGACGGGAAAAATTCTGCAAAATATTGACTAACGGACGTCCTGCCTCCTGAATCCGCTGCACTTGACGATTCGGATTCATTTCAACCAAGACAAGGATTCCATCACTTAATTTGCTAGCTTCCTCAGCCGCAATCACTTCTTCAGAAACCGTACCCCAACTCTGGTCAGTTCGCTGACAAGCCAGTAGTTTTAGTTCGGTTTTGCCACCACCACCGAGTAACCCGCCTTTCTGTTTTTGTACTTCTGCTAAATACAGCACACTGTTATTCCTTTTGTGTACTCAATGCTCGTGTTATGAGCTGTACTTTAAATAGTTGCACTCACCTGTCTCACCTATCTTCAATGGAGGATAAATGGACAGATAGTACAGACAATATATTTATAGACGCGATGTGTCACGTCTTAATATTTATGGAACTGACTTGTCGCGTATCTATATTTTGTACTGATCGTAGTTATGATGACTTCCGTGTTATCACTAACATTGCCAAAGTATCTTGGCAGAATTTTTAAGATACAGCACATTGCAAGTAGGTGAAGTACAACGCTCTTGTCTAAAAGCCAGACACAGAGCCAATTTTACTTCTGAGTTCTGTGCCTCCTAGGTCGGAACTGCGTTAACGCGCAGCGTGCCCGGAGGGCATATTCTGAATTCTGCTGTATGTGTTCCAAAAAACAGTAAGCACTGCTCTATGTCCCTATATGCTTTGCTTGCTTTTGGACTCGCGTCTGTTGTCTACCACAATCGGTGAAAACACTTTTTTACTTTTTTATCACTCTAATTATCTTTATCTAAACGGGAACACTAGAACAAAGAATGTAATAAACAGGGTTCACTGACTCTCATCATTTTGGCGAGAAGATTGACAGCGTAACAGTTGTCAACGCATAAAGTGAACTGCTCCTGAGCCTTCAAATGGCAAGTCTACATAAATGTGGTGTTTTTTACACTTTTGGTAATATTTTATGATATATGGAGCGCCTTTTAGCTAAATGCAGGGAAATTTAAATGAAATTGATATTCGCAGTATCCTGCAATTGATAGAGTTGGGACAGCGAACAGGGTTACTATTTGTTGAAGCTTACAGCTATCACAATAGTTACAAAGTCCGTGTACGCGATGCCGAATGCAAACAACAGTCTTGGTTTGTCTTTTTTTTCAACGGTCAAATCGTTTATGCGACCAATGACGATACCAGTTTGTCTCGGCTTGACGATTACTTGCGTTATTACCGGGTCAATGTGCAACTCAACGAAATGCAAGTAGCTTCTGGGGGGTTGCTAAATGCACCAGAGTACGGATACCTATGGGCGCTCTTAGAGCAAAATATTATCAAACCAGCACAAGCTCGTAGTATTATTTATAACTTTGTACACGAGACTCTATTTGACATATTGAGTTTACATCAAGGTCGTTTTATTTTCGAGCTAGGTTCAGCACTTACGCCGCAATTGACCACTTTGGAAATTGCTCCTTTGGTTATCAAAATTACTAAGCAGGTGCAGGAGTGGAAGCAGTTATATCCACTCATTCAGTCTCCAGAGCAATTTCCACTGCTTGCTGATATAGATCAGCTACGGTCTTCGCTACCAGCTGCAACCGTGAAGAAACTACAGCACTGGGCAGATGGTAATACATCATTGCGTCAACTTGCTCGCTATCTCAACCGGGATATTTTGACGGTTGCTAAGACTATTTACCCGTACGTAAAACAAGGATGGCTAAAATTTAAATATAAAAATTTAATTAATTTAAGTAAAAACACTGAAAAATTGGCAGAAGAATTAGAGAGAAACCATAGGGCGTATATAGTTTGTATTGACGATATAACGATTTGTGAGATAGTTGAAACTATTTTGAAGCCGCAAAGGTATGAAGTCATTGCTTTGACCAATTCTTTAGAAGCTCTCAGTCGTATTTTTCAACTCAAGCCAAATTTAATTTTATGCAACATTGCCATGGCGGAAGTGGATGGTTATGAGATTTGTGCAATGCTAAGACACTCGACAGCATTTCGACTCGTACCGATTATTCTGCTTACAGGTCGCTTAAGGTTTGTTGAGCAAACAAAAGCCAGAATTTTGGGGGCGACAGATTATTTAACAAAGCCGTTTACGGACACTGAGTTATTAATGCTTGTTAACAGGTATATCAACTACAGTGTAGTTTCGGGTGACAAAAGAGAGACAACACTTGTTGATTCGACAAAAAATGGGGTAAAAAATAATATCACGGAAATAGCAAGCCTCAGTATAAGAAACATTATCTAATAAATTAGTGAAGGAATAGAATTATTTTATACAGTAAATGCTTGTGGGGAAATCCAGGGAATGTTCCAATTAGGAACGTCTACATCAGGAAATATATAGGCGTTTTATGAGTACAGTTCTGATTGTGGAAGACAGTATCGCACAAAGGGAGATGATTACAGACCTCCTGAAAGCGAGTGGCTTAACCGTCACTCATGCCAGCGATGGATTAGAAGCTTTGGAGGCAATTCAAACTGCTCGTCCCGATTTAGTGGTGTTGGATATCGTCATGCCTCGGATGAACGGTTACGAAGTTTGCCGTCGCCTAAAGTCTGATCCAAAAACCCAAGATGTACCAGTAGTGATGTGTTCTTCTAAGGGGGAAGAATTTGATCGCTACTGGGGTATGAAGCAAGGGGCAGATGCCTACATAGCTAAACCCTTTCAACCAACGGAGTTGGTGGGAACAGTCAAACAACTGCTGCGAGGATAAGGATGAACTCAACATGATCAGCAAACCGGATTTTTTAGAAGGAAGTGGACAAGACCAACTCCGTCCTGAATTACAAGTAGAACGTCTTGAAGGAGAGTTATATTTAAGGTTTTATATTCCCTCCTATCAAGAGTTTTCACTACTAGCCACAGGTATCCGGGAGGTCATCGAACTAAGCCCTGATAAAATTACCCCGATTCCTAATGCTTCGCCTTTGCTTTTGGGTACTCTAAATTTACGAGGTCGAGTCATTTGGGTGGCTGATTTGGGTCAATTTCTAGGAGACACAACTGCCTTAAACACGGATCGAGCGGAGATTCCTGTGATTGCTATTGAAGAGCAAGACACAATAGTTGGTTTGGCAGTAGAGAAAATCGTCGGTATGGACTGGTTTGACTTACAGCATCTGATCATATCAACGAGCGTGCCTGACACAATGGCTCCCTTTTTGCGGGGAGAGTGGATACTAGATGCAAAAGAAAATCAATGTCTGCGGCTGCTCGATCAAACCGCAATTTTGGGGAGTGCGCGGTGGGCAGGATGAAACCGGCGTTGCCTTCAAACAAGAAAACAAGACAGATGCAAAGAAGGGGAAACACGGCGAGGTGGGGAATTTTCAAGTACTTTCACTGCGTCCCCGTGTTCCCGTGTCAATCTCTATAGCTGGATGCAACTTAGGATAAATTTGGGAGGCACGAAATGGCAGCAAGTATAGAGGATTGCGAGCAGACATATCAGCAAGCTTATAAAGCCTATGTGAAAGGTAACTATGAAGAAGCAGCCACTCTCATTAACCAAGTGGTGCAACATTTACCAGAAGACGCTAATATCCGTTTGCTGCGGGGTCACGTCTACTATGTTTTGCAGCAGTATGACGTGGCAAAAGCAGAATATCAAAAGGTGTTGCAGTTCACTGACGACAAAGAAATCATCAGCTTTGCTCAAAATGGTATTGATAATATAACTCAATACCAACAAGACTTAGACTCTCAAGTCGTTGAGAAGCAAGATAATGAGGATAAGAATTTTTCGGATTCGTTTGAATCTCAAACAGTTTCTCAACAAGAATTAGAAAATTTTGGGGATGAGCAAGGCTTTAACAGTAGCAGCTTTGATTTGAATTTGGATGAGCATCAGGAAGCTGTAGAAAACAGGGAAATATCTGTCAGTAGTCCATTTGACTTACCACTAGACGATAGTACTGTAGTTGGTATGTCAAATTCCAAAGAAAATTCTAGCGATGACCCTTTTGCTGTTATTCCACAAGAGGCAGAGCAACTAAGTCATGGAAGTCATGGAGAAGCGCAAGCAGAATTAGAGTTGCCAAATTTTTGGCTTGAAGATATGTCTCAAAAGAGTCTTCAAGAGCCAGAGAAAAATAGTACTTTACCTACAAGTGGTACAAATTCTGCTAACCACAATTTAGAAATTCAACAGCAAAATATTAGCAATTCACCATTTACACAAGTTGGCTCAACAAGTAGTAGGTTGGAAGACCAGGCTATCTTCAAGGATGAAAACTCACAGGAAGTAAACAGTAGAGATTTTAACTTGAAAATAAGTCCTTTTGAGGATGAAATGCTAACAGGTGAAACGGAAATTAACACGAGTGCGACAAAAAATAACATAAAATACAGCGCTCAAGAACAGTTTTCTGAAATCCCACAAAATTCATCACAGCAGGAGGAGGTTTCCAAATCGGATAACCATACGGTCGTCCCAGTCTCTACGGAAATCTCCTCTTCTTTTGACAGCAATTTTCTAGACAAACAGCTTGGCGTAGACTCCAGAACACAGCAAAATAGCTTTGATGATGACGACAACGACAGTTTTGACTTTGAGGCTTTTGAGTCTGCTTTTGGATTAGACGAAACATTATCTGTAGAGAATGACAAAAGTAGCACACGCAATGGAAATCTTTCTAAAAGTAACAATGTAGAATTTTTAGACGACTTTGATGAATTTGATGACTTAGGGAAGATTCCGGGATTTGACCTCACAGGAGATTCTGCCTTTGAGGATTCACAGATGCGTTCAGCATCAGTAGAAAACAACGGTAAGTCGCACACTAAAGTAGAGAATGCACCCAGTCCTGAAAATCGCGGCGATTTCGCTACGGATAGCACGCTTAAGGAGGATTCTGTTGCGCGTAGCACCCCTACAGATGAGGGCGACTCGGAACTATTCATGATGAGGAGTTCCCAACAAGGAGTCCCAGTCTTTACCGAAGCAGATGTCTCGAACAGAGAACTTCAAGTCTCGGTTGAACAAGGCTTTCTAGCTCCATTGGAAAATGCCCCCCTAGAAACTAAGCAATGGATTGTTGCTGGGACTGTAGGCTTTGTCTCGGCACTGGTTGTAGCCGGAGTTAGCTTTGTTTCTGCTAACTTTTCGCCACCCCAACAACGGGAGTCGCTGCGAAACACAGGTTGGGCAATGACTTTGGCAGCAGGAATTGCTGGGTTTGCTACCACAGGTATTATGGGTGGGTTCACCCTTAGGCAAATTCGCCGCACGACTCAAGACTTGCAAGCTCAATTTGATGCCGTGCGCCAAGGAAATCTCAATGTCCAAGCCACGGTGTCTTCAGCAGACGAATTTGGGCAGCTCGCTGCTGGCTTTAACGAAATGACTCGTGTGATGTTCACGACGACCCATGAAGCTACACGTAATGCTCAAGAACAGGAGGAAGCTAAAGAAAACCTGCAACGCCAAGTGATTCGCCTGTTAGACGATGTGGAAGGAGCCGCTAGGGGAGATTTGACGGTGCAAGCCGAGGTCACAGCTGATGTACTCGGAGCTGTTGCCGATGCTTTTAACCTGACAATTCAAAACCTACGGGATCTTGTGCAACAAGTGAAAGTGGCAGCGCGGGAAGTCACCAAAGGGGCAACCAATTCTGAAACCTTTGCTAGGGCATTATCTAGCGATGCTCTGCGGCAAGCAGAAGAATTGGCGGTGACGCTGAATTCTGTACAGATTATGACTGACTCCATCCAACGCGTAGCAGAAGCAGCGCGGGAAGCAGAAGCTGTGACCCGTGATGCCGGTGAAATCGCTCTCAAAGGTGGAGAAGCAGTGGAGAATACTGTGGCGGGAATTTTAGAAATTCGGGAAACCGTAGCAGAAACAACCCGAAAAGTCAAGCGACTGGCAGAGTCATCGCAAGAAATTTCTAAGATTGTGGCGTTGATTTCCCAAATTGCCTCCAGGACGAATTTGTTAGCACTCAATGCCAGTATTGAGGCAGCACGCGCTGGAGAAGCCGGACGGGGTTTCGCAATTGTGGCGGATGAAGTGCGGCAGTTAGCGGATAAATCAGCAAAGTCGTTGAAAGAAATTGAACAAATCGTGATGCAAATTCAGAGTGAAACAGGCTCTGTGATGACTGCGATGGAAGAAGGGACACAACAGGTCATTAAAGGGACAAGATTGGCAGAAGAAGCCAGGCGATCGCTAGAGAACATCATTCAAGTCGCAAAGCGAATTGATATTTTAGTGCGCGGGATTACCTCAGATACAGTCGAACAAACCGAAACCTCCCGCGCTGTGGCTCAGGTTGTGCAGTCTGTGGAACTCACGGCGCAAGAAACATCTGGGGAAGCACAACGAGTTTCTGGCGCCTTACAAAATTTGGTGGGTGTCTCTCGCGACCTAATCACCTCTGTTGAACGCTTCCGAGTCGAAACTGCTGAAAATACTAGGTAAAAAATTCTGAATTATGAATTATGTATTATGTATGAATTGAAATAAATTTCATTCATAATTCTTCATTCAAAATTCATCATTCACAATTTATTATTCATCATTTTTTATGATGCCAGAACAACAACAGCGCATTTTGGGTTACTTCATTGAGGAAGCAAAAGACCACCTGAATACCATTGAGCAGGGGTTGCTGAATCTCCAGAGTACCCTTGACGACCCGGAAATGATTAACGAAATTTTTCGGGCGGCTCACTCCATCAAGGGAGGAGCGGCAATGCTTGGACTGAGTAGCATTCAGCACACGTCTCACCGTCTGGAAGACTGTTTCAAAGTTCTTAAAGAGCATCCGGTTAAAGTTGACCAAAAGTTAGAATCTTTGTTTCTCGGTGTATCTGATACTTTGAAAGCGCTGTTAGAGCATTTACAGGAACCTTTTGGACTCACTGAAGAAACAGCAAATACATTAATGTCAGAAGCCGAACCGGTCTTCCAATGGTTGCACGAACATTTGGAGTTACTTGTAAAACAAAGTAGCCCTGAGGTCACAAACAGTACTTATAGCAGACCAGAAGTTTCTCGCGCAACGCTGCTACAAGCAACATTAAAAGAAAGCGAGAGTTGGCAAAACTTGCAAACTCAGGTTATCCATACATTGCGGGAAATGTTACAACTGTTTAAACAAACCGCAACACCGGAAACTCGGCAAAAGCTTTGGGAGTGCTGTCACCAGTTAGCTAAACTCGGTCAAGAATTAAATTTGTCTAACTGGTGTACTTTATGTCGAACAGCAGGAAATGCGATCGCCAATCCCGAAAACACCTATCTTACTTTAGCCAAAATCGTTATTACAGATATTAAACAAGCTCTGGAATTAGTCGTTGCAGGCAGAGACACTGAAATTACAATTAGTCAGCAACTGCAAGCACTTATCAGGGTAGAAGAAGCAATTGAATTGTTAGAAATCCCCCTAGACTTGCTAGATGAGTCGGTAAATACTCCAGCAGAACTATTAGAATTGCCAGAGCCAATTATATCTTCAAGCACCTTCGAGACTGCGAGTCTTGATGAAGATGCACAAACAACAAGTCATCCTGCTTCTATAGAGCTTTTGGACTTCGAGCCGCAAGACAAAATTACTAACTTATCTGAGCTATCCGAGCAATTTAATGAGCATGATAACGTACCTTTGACTCCTAGCAATACAGAAACTAATAATGGTTCAGAGGTAGGAATAACTGAGTTAAATACTCTGGCTGATTTGTTTGAAGATGAAAGTCCCGACCTAGTTGTAACGTGGGATAAAGAAGAAATTTTAGATATTAATGCTAAGAATAAATTAACAATAGATTTAAGTAACAGCAACACTGAAGAAACTGATAGTGAAGCTGATTTTTTATTGGACGAAGAGACGACTCGTGTTCCGCACCAAGAAACAAGAGCAAAAGCAGAATTCACGCGGACACAGTTATTTGGTGATGTCTTAGAAGAAGAGAATTTAGAATCGGTAACTCAGGAAACGATTGGCTTAACCGTAGAGTTGAGTAGCGACAAGACAGTTGCATCGGAAAATGTAACCGAAACACTCACGCAAAACAACTCAAAAAATCTGATTGATGCCAGTGAAGAAATAGACGATAAGGTAAGCAGTTTATTAGAACTGGTACTGGATGAAAATGAACCCTTACTTACAGGTGGAATAAATCAAATACAAACAGAGACTATTCCCAATATTGAGCTTTCTAATAACCAAGAAAACAGCTTTGATGATTTATTCTTAGAAACGGCGAAAGCAGATCCTGTGGAGGAAAATGCTTCTGGTTCCCGCAGAGAATCAAAAATTCCCTCATATAAGAATGAAATATTGACTCTAGAAGACCTATTTTCCGAGACAGAAGATATTAGCAGAACCTTATCTGAGAATGAGTCAACATCTACTAATTTATTTACCACACTGCCTGAAACAGACGATTTGATTCACTTCTGGGAGCCAGAAGTCGAGGAGGGAGAAAAGGGCGAATTTTATCCTATCCTTGAGCATGATGCAGCAAGGGAGTTGGAAGAAATTTTATTGGCTGCTGCTGCTGAGGACATTTTTGGTGATGTTGATCAACCCCTGAGATCGACCTCAGAAAATTTGAATTTGGAAGATTTGGATCTTAGTTTTCAGACAGAAGATCAGCAGTTTAATTTGATGTTGTCATCAGAAACTAATGAGGATTTGTTTGAGGATTTGACACCAACAAATCCAACTCCTTCCTCACTTATAGACACTGATGCAGACAACCCAATCGGAGCTTATTATAGGGCGGGGTCTCATACAGAAATAAGCGGATTTTCACAACAGCCTGAAGCTCTAGAATTAACTCCAGAATTTACCACTTCGTCTCCAGATTCACAAGAGGATTTAACACAACCATCTGCTGAACTAGATATAGAATTTCTTGAGGTTGAGAATGAAAACACTCTGCCAGTCTTATTTGAAGAGACGCTAACAGATAACTCAAACGATGTCCAACTTTTTGAAAGTACAGACAATCCTTTTGCAGAGCAGCAATTGGATTTTCTCAATAATTTGTTGTTTACAGAACCTCCTGAAGGCATAAGTTTTACGGTGTCTTCTGAGTCTTCACAAGTACAGGGACATTTAGAAACTGTAAACATCGAAGTAGAGACTACCTCAGATACAACAGTTGCAGCCAGTGTACAACCAGATTTAGAACTTGAATTAGATGAAGATTTCTTTGCAGCAGAAACGATGTTGGCAGAGGCTCATCCAGAACAGATATTACAAAACATAGCAAAAGGTGAGTTGCAAGCTGAGGAAAGTACAGTACAAATCAATCAGAAAAATCTATTAGATGAATTCGAGATATCTGAAGATGAACAGGAGCTAGTAAATGCTCAAGAAGATGATTTATCCGAATTGTTGGCTAGTCTAGAAATAGAAGATACTGCTTTTGTCTCAATAGCAACAACGGGAACGGCAGAAGTAGTTTCCTCAGAAGAGGAATTTGCTCAAAAAATTGACGCCTCTTTAGATGATGAATTTGCTGAGTTAGATAAGTTACTAGATCAGGAAGTTGTATCAGGTGTCAGTGCTGCATTCAAACCAGAAGAAATGAGTGCTCAAGCAAAATTGCTGGGTGTAGTGCCAAACCAGGTGACATCAGGCGCTGCTAAAGAGGATATTGACATTCGATTTCAGGAATTGGAAGAGATGGTTAAGGGAGATTTACCTCCCCGTCCCTCTGTCTCTCGCGCTGCGAAATTTGAACAACTGATGAAGGTTCCAGTTAAGCATCTGGATGACCTCAGTAATTTGGTTGGAGAGTTGGTCGTTAACCGTAATACCTTAGAACAGGATCAAGAACGTCTGCGACAGTTCTTAGATAACTTGCTGCTTCAGGTGCAGCAGTTAAATGATGTCGGAGCGAGGATGCAGGAATTGTACGAGCGCTCCCTATTAGAAGCATCTCTATTAGCCAGCCGCAGAAATAGCGGTGGCAGCTATAACAATAGAGATAATATGGACAGGGGTTTTACTGAATTGGAAATGGATCGGTTTACTCCTTTCCATACCCTGTCTCAGGAAATGATTGAACTGATTGTGCGGGTGCGTGAGGCAGCAAGTGACATTGATTTTGTGACAGATGAAACCGAGCGAGTCGCGCGACAGTTCCGGCAAGTGACAACTCAGCTCCAAGAAGGCATAACGCGATCGCGAATGGAGCCTTTTGCTGAAGTGACCACTCCTTTAGAGCGAGGAGTACGCGAGAGCGCCATTAAGTGTGGCAAACAAGCGCAACTAGCTATCGAAGGTCGGGACACCTTGATTGACAAAATGATTCTGGGGCATCTAAAAGACCCGCTGACGCATTTACTCAACAATGCGATCGCCCACGGTATCGAAACACCAGAAGTGCGACAAGCCATTGGTAAGCCAGCCGTGGGAGCCATTACCGTCCGCGCCTTCCACCAAGGTAATCAAACCGTCATTTCTGTCACCGATGATGGCGCAGGTATTGACCCAGAAGCGGTCAAAGCAAAGGTAATCAAGAAGGGCATAATGACGCCAGAACAAACTCAGTCAATGTCTCACCATGATGTTTACGATTTGCTATTCCAACCAGGTTTCACTACCAAAGAAAAGGAAGATGAATTGGCAGGTCGTGGCGTCGGTTTGGATGTCGTTCTCACTAGGATTAGTGAAATTCGAGGGACAATTAACATTGATTCCACTATAGGTAGGGGAACAACCTTCACCATTCGTTTACCCCTAACCCTAAGTATTTGCAAGGCTTTATGCTGTGTATCCGATAAAGCCCGCATTGCTTTCCCAATGGATGGTGTGGAAGATACCTTAGATATTCCTGTAAAAAGTATACAGCAAGGTTCTGACGGGCAAAAATATATCCCTTGGCGTGATACACTGCTGCCCTTGCGACCGCTGAAAGAAATTTTAACTTTCAATCGTCAACTCAGTCGAGGAAATGTTTATGGTGGGAACCGCGACGAGGAGATGATTTGTGTCGTCGTTGTGCGATCGGCAAATGTCTTGATTGCCCTAGAGGTAGACCTGGTGCTTAACGAGCAAGAAATTGTTATTAAGCAATTTGAAGGACCTGCACCTAAACCCATTGGTGTTGCTGGTGCGACTGTCCTAGGTGATGGTCGCATTATGCCCATTGCTGATGTGTTGGAAATTATTGACATCTTCCAAGGACGAATCTCCAAACAGCGTGGTGTCAGCCTGTGGGAGCAGAAAGCGAATTCCGTCGAAACAGACACTTCTGGTGTTAAGGTTGACCCGACAGTACTGATTGTGGATGACTCAATTACAGTACGGGAATTGCTGTCAATGACATTTAATAAGGCAGGTTATCGTGTAGAACAGGCGCGTGATGGTCAGGAAGCCTGGGATAAACTGCGTTCTGGTCTACCATGTGATCTTGTATTTTGCGATATTGAGATGCCCCGTTGCGATGGTCTGGAGTTGCTCTCGCGCATCCAGAAAGACCCCAGCCTCAATCATTTGCCAATTGCCATGCTCACCTCACGGGGTGCAGACAAGCACAGACAAATGGCAATTCAACTAGGTGCAAGGGGCTACTTCACCAAACCATATCTTGAGGAAGCTTTACTAGAAGGAGCATCGCGGATGCTCAACGGCGAGAAACTTGTCCACAGTAGCAGCAGTTCTTAGGAGTCAGGAGGGACTAAACCTGCTCTTGAGGCGATTGCCCAAGGGGCACTGCGCTGAGTCCCAAAGGGACACGCTACGCGTTGGCGCAGCCAGTCCGCAGGACTTACGCGCAATCGCAGTCATACCATTTCTCGAAAATATGATGACAGTAGTGAGCACTTCAGTGCTTACTACTAACGATATGTGGTTCTACTTTTGAGAATTGGTATAATTCATAATTTCTAGTGTGCTAGCGTTAGCTCACACAACCTGTGTTGACTAATGATTGATGAGTACACTGCGTCGATTTTTGTTCACTTTACTGACAACTATCATTATATTTAGGTGCTTGCTAGCTCCTGCTGTTGCAGTTGCCAAAACTTATACTGACTGGTATTCACCAATCCCAAATGGCATAAGTGAGGAGCTACCCCTGCACTATGTAAAAGTCCCCCCTTCACCCCAAACTATGTCTTCTCAAAAACACTTGAGTTATCCAACCAGCCCAAAGAGCAACCAAGTAGATAACTACCACGGTACTTTAGTAGCAGACCCTTACCGCCTTTTAGAAAATCCTGACTCCGTGGAAACAAAGGCTTGGGTAGAGGCACAAAATAAAGTAACTTTTGGCTATCTTCAGGAAATTCCTGCAAGAGAAAAAATTAAGGAACGTCTCACTAAACTGTGGGATTACGAAAAATATAGTATTCCTTTCAAAGAGGGCAACCGTTACTTTTACTTTAAAAACAACGGACTGCAAAACCAAAGCGTTTTGTATACTCTCAAAACCCTCGACTCGGAACCAAAAGTTTTACTTGATCCAAATACCCTTTCAGAAGATGGAACCGTTGCTCTTTCGGGAATAGCTATCAGTGAAGACGGTAAACTTTTAGCCTATGGTCTATCTACTGCCGGTTCTGACTGGCAAGAATGGAAAGTCAGGGATGTGGAAACAGGTCTTGACCTCAAAGACCACTTGCAGTGGATTAAATTCTCTGGCGCATCATGGACAAGTGATAATAAAGGATTTTTTTACAGTCGCTACGATCAGCCGAAGAATGATAAAACAAAATTAGAAGATGTCAACTATTACCAAAAACTTTATTACCACAAGCTGGGGACACCCCAATCAGAAGACTTACTGGTTTATCATCGTCCAGACCAAAAAGAATGGGGATTCAATGGCGATGTGACAGAAGATGGACGTTACCTTATCATTTCAGTATGGAAAGGAACTGACCCCAGAAATTTGGTTTTCTACAAAGATTTGACTAAACCAAATGCGGAAGTTGTAGAACTCATTCAGGAATTCGAGTCAAATTTCAATTTTATCGACAATGACAATAGCATCTTCTATTTTCGCACTGATTTAGATGCGCCCAAAGGACGACTTATTGCCATTGAATCTCAGAATGCCAAGCGAGAAAATTGGCGAGAAATCATCCCTGAAGCTGTGGAAACTTTGGAAAGTGTTAGTACAATTAACAACCAGTTTGTTGCTGGTTATCTTAAAGATGCTCACAGCCAAATCAAAATTTTTAACCTGAACGGCTCATGTGTGCGTGAGGTAGAATTACCAGGCATCGGTTCTGCTGGAGGCTTTGATGGTAAGCGGAATGATACCGAAACCTTTTATAGTTTCACCAGCTTTACTACGCCAGGGACTATTTATCACTACGACATGGTAAGTGGAAAGAGCACAGTTTTTCGTCAGCCAAAAGTTGATTTTAACCCAAATAATTACGAGACAAAACAAGTTTTTTATAAAAGCAAAGATGGCACAAAAGTGCCAATGTTTATCACATACAAAAAGGGAATTAAATTAGATGGAAATAACCCCACTTACCTCTATGGTTATGGTGGTTTTAATATCTCTCTAACCCCTACCTTTTCTGTCAGTAGTTTGGTATGGATGGAAATGGGTGGTGTTTATGCTATGCCCAACATACGTGGTGGTGGTGAGTATGGGGAAGAATGGCATCAGGCGGGAATGAAGTTGAAAAAGCAGAATGTGTTTGATGACTTCATCGCTGCTGCTGAATGGCTGATTGCCAACGGTTACACAAAGCCAGCCAAGTTAGCAATTGGTGGTGGAAGCAACGGTGGACTACTGGTAGGTGCTTGCATAACTCAGCGTCCCGATTTATTTGGTGCTGCTTTACCATCTGTGGGGGTCATGGATATGTTGCGCTTCCAGAAATTTACCATTGGCTGGGCATGGACTTCTGAATATGGCTCACCGGACAACCAAGAAGATTTCAAAGCACTTTATGCTTATTCGCCACTGCATAACCTTAAACCGGGTACAGCATACCCAGCAACAATGATCACCACAGCTGATCATGATGATCGCGTTGTTCCCGCACATAGTTTCAAATTTGCTGCGGCTTTGCAAGCTGCTCACACTGGTGATGCGCCAGTGCTCATTAGAATTGAGACAAAGGCGGGACACGGTGCTGGCAAACCCACAGCTAAAAGGATTGAGGAAACAGCAGATATTTGGGCTTTTTTGGTGCGTACGCTAGATGTTGCACTTAATTATTAGCATCTGATGCCGTCAATGCGCTCCCTTGCGGGTGTAGGGGGGAAGAATAGGGGGGTAAGGGTGTCAGGGTTAACAGTGAACAGTGAACAGTGAACAGTGAACAGTGACCAGTGAAACAGTGGACAAAAAAAACTGATAACTGTTTACTGATAACTGATAACTGTGTAGGGGGGAAGAAGGAAACAAACGAATCTACGTAAATTATTTTTCTTTTCACTTATACCCCTACACCCCTATCCCCCTAAACCCTTTGTTTTCACTTACACCCCTACACCCCTATCCCCCTAAACCCTTTGTTTTCCCCTATACCCCTTTCTTGGTCACCCTGAAGGGTGCGGTTTAATCCTGCAACATCTCCAACAACTCCCCTTCACTCAACTGAGGAATTCCCAACTCTTGCGCCTTTGCCAACTTAGAACCAGCATCTTCTCCTATAACCAGATAATCTGTTTTCTTACTCACAGAATCCGTCACTTTACCACCAGCCTGTTGAATCAACGCCTTTGCTTCATCCCGCTTCAACGTAGGAAGCGTACCAGTCAGCACAAAAGTTTTACCTGCCAACTTTTGATGACTATGACTCACTGCTGTTGCTTCCATTGCGCTAGCAAATTGCAACCCAGCATCTTTCAAACGAGAAATCAAAGTTTGATTCGCACTGATGCGAAACCACTGGTGTACAGACTGGGCAATTTCCTCACCGATACCATGAACAGTTTCAATATCTGCTTGTGACGCTTCAGCTAACTGTTCCACCGTAGGAAACTTCTCACTCAACAATTGAGCATTGACGCTACCAACGTGACGAATGCCTAAACCATACAATACCCGCGACCAAGGTTGGTTTTTTGATTGGGCTGTAGCTTCCACCAACTTCTGTGCCGACTTTTTCCCCATTCGTTCTAATTCACACAACTTGTCTTCTGTCAAGTCGTATAAATCGGCAACAGAATGCACCACTTCTCTATCGACCAGTTGATGCACCAGCTTTTCGCCCAGACCTCTGATATCCAAAGCATCGCGACTGACCCAATGCTCGATCGCCCCCTTGAGGATAGCAGGACAGGAAGCATTGACGCAGCGAGTCACCGCCTCTCCCATCTCCCTAACCACTGCACTTGAGCAAACCGGACAATGGGAAGGCATAACAAAGGGTTGAGCATCATCAGGACGGAGTTCTTGAAGGACTTGCACCACTTCCGGAATAATTTCCCCAGCTTTGCGAACAATAACTGTATCGCCAATGCGGATATCTAATTGAGCAACGCGGTCAGCATTATGTAGGGTAGCACGGGAAACCGTTGTCCCTGCCAGTTGCACAGGGCGCATTTGAGCAAGCGGAGTCAGCGCCCCCGTTCGTCCTACGTTCACAGCAATATTTTCCACGCGGGTGGGTGCTTCTTCTGCTGCATATTTCAGCGCTACTGCCCAACGGGGGAACTTTTGCGTAAACCCCAGCTGTTCCTGAAGCTTAAAAGAATTCAGTTTTACCACCACCCCATCTGTCATGTAGGGCAAATTCAACCTTTGGGTGTCCCAGTATTTGTAATACTCTGCAACTTCTTGTAGAGAGAAACACAATTTGTGGTTAGGGTTGACGCGAAACCCCATCTGTTGTAGTAATTTCAGGGCTTCCCACTGTGTGTTAGCAATACTGGCATCATCTCTACCAGGAATGTGCAGCGTGTAGGCAAAGAAATCTAACCGCCGTTTGGCGACAATTCGGGAATTTAGTTGTCTTAGGGTACCTGCAGCTGCGTTTCGAGGATTAGCAAAGACTACTTCACCTGCTTTTTGCCTTTCCTCATTAATTTGTTTAAACACTTCCAAGGGCAAAAACGCCTCACCCCGCACCTCTATCCTCTGTAGAGAGGTTGCATACAACCTCTCTACACCTTCTACATTTAACCGCAAAGGAATTGAGCGAATTGTCCGCACATTCTGGGTGATGTCTTCACCCGTAACCCCATCACCCCTGGTTGCACCTCTGGTGAGAATACCGTTTTCATATGTCAACGCTAAGGCAGAACCATCAATTTTCAGCTCGCACACATACTCCACCTCTCCTACGTTAGGTGCTTGTCGCCGCCAGCGCCCTTCCCATGCCTTTAATTCGTCGATGTTAAACGCATTTTCTAAACTATAGAGCGGAATATTATGGCGTACCGAGATAAACTGGGTTGCTGGTTTCTCTCCCACCCTTTGAGTGGGGCTATCAGGTGTCAGCAATTCTGGATATTGATTTTCCATCTGTTGCAATTCTCGATACAGCTGGTCATAGACTGCGTCCTCCATGATGGGAGAATCGAGGACGTAGTAGGCGTAACTAGCTTTTTGTAGTAGTTGTCGCAGTTCTTGAACACGCTGTTTGGCTTCTGTATTTGTCGCTTGCACCACATCCATCTCCATCAATCAATAGCGACTAGCTGTCAGCCGTTTGCCTTTTTAGGGGATTAAGTTAAGTTGGCAATTAACCCCAACACCCAAAAAGCCGACAGCTGAATTGCTAATAGCTAATAGCTTAATCAAATTAAACTAGCTCTGTCTTCTACTTCCTAGCGGAAGCACCTTCTATCAATAGAATTCTTGTGGGGTAGTGAGGACAAGAGTCCTCTTGGGCGAAAACAAGGACTCTTGTCCTTACTACATATAAGTTTATTTTCTTCTCCCCCTCACACATCAGTTACCAGTTATCAGTTATCAGTTCTTCACTGTTCACTGTTCACTGTTCACTGTTCCTCACACCCTTACACCCTTACCCCCCCTAGTTTTTGTAAGTCTGTCTGAGGACCTGTTCTATCACACCTACCCTGTTGAAAACCTCAATCAGTTGATGCGCTGGAGTTCTTCGCTTTTGGAGAAGAACTTTGAGTGGTGTTAACAAATGAACGTCTGGATCGTCTACAAGCGCAACTTCAGCAGCTTGCAAAACCTGTGAGGCGATCGCAAAAATCTCTTCGTTGTCAAACCCTTCTTGTGCCGAAACTTGGTGCAAAGCTGCGTCGGGTATCGTTGCTCTACCCATAAGGGTTTGGTCTAAAACAAGACCTTTCAATAAGCTTAACAAAGCAGCATAGATAGAAAAATCATCACAACTATCAAATGCTTTAAATTCGATGCGACCTACTTCCGCTGGGAGACGTGCTATTTTCGTCAATGAAGGGACGCTTTTAATCAGTTGTTCTTGTTTCTCCACAAAAACCAGCGTCGCTGGTCTTTTTCCTGTTCTAACAAACGTTCGCACTGACAGTCCTTGCCACAACTTCCCCTTATAAAAGGGAGAGCTATAACTGAAAGGAACGATGTATGGACTGTAATAAGTTAGCTTTCTGCCAATATCAATCACACTTTCAATAGGTAAATCAGCGACTGAAATATTTAAATCTGGTCCATATGTCACCATGTGAATGTTGGCAGTTTGCTCTTCAGGATAAGCCTGTAATTGTTTTATTTCATAATCATTTAATGGTGGTTCAGGCTGATAAACAGTACGGTACGGATTAAAACTGACTAAAATCGGCGAAAAACCAAATTGTGCAGCAATCTCACATAGCAGATGAAAGCTTTCTGATAATTCAGCAATAGTGCTTTGAATATCAGGGTGTATAGTTGTTCTGATTTCGATACCTTTAGGAACGCAATCGATAACTTGTTCGGAATCTGCAAATCTTTCAAATCCCTCAATATACCACCTTTTTTTCCTAATGCCAGCGTCCCCAACGCGCAGTTGAGTATGGTCGTTGGGGTACATGGGAAGTTGTTCAATAATTTGATTGAATTCAACAAATTTTGTGCAGGAAAAATCAGCAAATTTTCCTTCTTTGTTTAGGAAAGCTACTTCATGCTCAATACCGAAATAGAACATTTATGTTATGTGCCTTTGTTTAAACCTTAAATTATTTGCTGTTTGTTGTTCTAAATAGAAAAGATTTTTAATACTCCCTTGAGACGGATTGTACCGCAAGACAGTACTGAGTACTAAGTAGGGTACGCAAGACAGCCCTGAATGCTCAATAGGGGACAAGAAATTATCGAAAAAATGACTCAAAACTCATTGTTGAGCACTCAAGACTCTGAAAAGCTTTGGCAATAAGCACTACAGGTTGTTATCTAACCCCAGGTTAGTATGGACGTGAGAGTTGCTTAAGGCGTGTATCTATGACAAGTGCTGTGAAATCTCCTTATACCAGCGAACAAATTGCCGCTTGGCTGCGTGGACTTCTCACGATTGCTTGGGCTGATGGTGACTTCGATGCCCAAGAACAGGAATTAATTACCGCCATCACCGAGGATGAACTTGCTCCTGGCATCAAGATAGAGTCATTAGACCCCATAGAACCAGAGGAATTAGCCGCCGTTTTGGGCAAAGGTACAAAAACAGCAGAAAATTTCTTACGCACAGCAGTTATGATCGCGATCGCAGATGGCACCTATTCTTCTAGCGAGGACTATCTACTGCACCAGTTATGCAAAACCCTAGAACAGCCAGAAAATCTCTTAGAAGCCCTCCGCCATACCCTCGAACACCCACAGCCGGAGGTTTCCGTAACGGCTCCAATTCCCTTACAAGCTGAACCTACACAGCGTCAAATTGATGCGCTGCGCCCCATGCGCGACTGGCTTGATCAGTTAGACATCCAAGATCCCAGAGTTGCTCGTTTTTTGTGCAAAATGGTACCTTCTCACTGTCCCTTTGAGCGTGATGTCACACTGTTCGGACGCAAAATTGTTCATATCCCGCCGTTGTGCAAACTCAACCCACTCTACGAACAACTTGTCGGCTTACGTTTCCGCGCCCTATCCTATCTTGCGGATGACTGCGGTGAAGATATTTCGCCGTATATTTAGTTAGTAGTTAGTAGTTAGTGGGTAGTAGATAGTAGGTAGTGGTTATGAACCACCAGTTCTATTTGAGACGATGATGTTTAGGGTACTAGATAGTAGTTAGTGGAACAACTACCAACTAACAACTAACAACTATAGCAATCCTAGATGAATCGTGAGAGCGTCGTATTTTATCTGTGTGCATCCGTGTGCATCTGTGGTTCATTTTTCTTACAAATGATTTAGGACTGCTATACCAACTAACAACTAACAACTAACAACTCACTCACTAACTATGCAATTCATCGACCAAGCAAAAATTGAAGTTGAAGCAGGAAAGGGTGGCGATGGTATTGTCGCCTTCCGGAGAGAAAAGTATGTGCCAGCGGGTGGTCCGGCTGGTGGGAATGGGGGAAAAGGCGGTTCAGTGTTGTTAGTTGCTGCACAAAACCTGCAAACGTTGCTTGACTTTAGATATGAGCACCGCTTTAAGGCAGAAAACGGTTCTCGTGGTGGACCAAATAATTGCACAGGGGCAAATGGCAAAGATTTGATCATTGAGGTTCCCTGCGGAACCGTTGCCTATAATGCGGAAACTGATGAGATACTGGGGGATTTAGTCGAACCTGGGCAAACTTTGCTGGTTGCTGAAGGCGGTAAAGGTGGATTGGGAAACAAGTATTTCTTAAGTAACCGTAACCGCGCCCCAGAGTACGCCCTCCCAGGACTACCAGGAGAAATCAAGTCACTGCGTTTGGAGTTGAAACTCTTAGCTGAAGTCGGGATTATTGGGTTGCCAAATGCTGGAAAATCTACCTTGATTTCAGCTTTATCAGCCGCACGTCCTAAAATTGCTGACTACCCCTTTACAACCTTGATTCCAAATTTGGGTGTCGTGCGGAAGCCTAGCGGAGATGGCACAGTTTTTGCTGATATTCCCGGACTCATTGAAGGCGCTTCCCAAGGAGCAGGGCTAGGACACGATTTTTTGCGTCACATTGAGCGCACGCGTGTGTTGCTACACCTCATTGATGCAACTAGCGAAGATGTGGTAGAAGACTACAAAACAATTCAACAAGAATTGCAAGCATACGGACGGGGTTTAGAAGAGCGTCCGCAAATTTTGGCGCTGAACAAAATTGATGCTGTTGATAGAGAAACAAAGGATTTAGAAGCGCTAGCTACGCAACTCAATCACCTTTCCTACTCTCCAGTTTTTCTCATCTCGGCGGTTACGGGTGCTGGTTTAGAACCAATGTTACAGCACATTTGGTCAATTCTCGACCAACTCAATGCGGCTGTTGTTAGCGAGAGGATAAGCTATTAGGCTTGTTATTTGCATTAAGAAAATACCTGAATTGTATTTGTTACAATTTACGCCTTTGTGGTATAATTTTTCATGTTTTCTTTTGCAAAAAACAATTCTAAAGTTAGAGAAAATGCCGAAAAGGCGTATACATCAGGTTTTCTTTAACCAATTCTCCAAGCTAAGGTTTGGTATCAAAGTAAATTATGTGACAGTGAGACTGACCATTCTGGGTCTATTGGTAGCCGCTTTCATAACTAAATATGAGGCAGAACAATTTGTAAAATCATCTGCCCGACAACGATTGGATTTAGCGACAGCACCTTCGCCACTTCCTGCTGTTCGTATGGCTGCCAAATTATCCACTCCACAAAAGTTCAAACCATCGCCTGTACCATCGCCACTTCCTACTGTCCAGGTTGTTGGGACATCCACTCCACAAAAGTTCAAATCGCCAACTCCACCTCCGCCGATTCCTGATTGGGCGATCGCCAAGTCACTACCCATACCCTCTCGTCAACCAGGAAAACAAGATTTAGAAGTTATTTACAATCTCAAAAAGCCTCCAAATTTTAAACACTCTCAAGATTTACAAGCCATTGTTAACGATGTTGTCAAGCTGGCGACTGCTCAAAATTTGCCTAAAAAGCCTTTATCTATTACTTTAATAGATGCAAAAACTGGCGAAACTGCCGGATATCAGCAAGATATCCCGAGATATCCCGCTAGTGTAGTTAAGATGTTTTGGATGGTTGTTTTATATGCTCAAATAGAGAGCGGTCTTTGGAAAAATGAAAAAGATTTTGCTCCTTATTTGGCAAAAATGCTCAAGGAGTCTGATAATGGTTCTGCTAGCTTTATTCTTGACCAAGTCACAGGTACAAGTTCTAAACCAAAACTAAAAAGTGAAAAATTTCAAATTTGGAAAAATAAACGCCAACAAGTTAACCGATTTTTTCAACAAGCTGGTTACAACAATATTAGTATTATTCAAAAAACATTTCCCATTTACTACATTAATCTCCCAGAACCTGAGGGAAATGAATCGCAGCTACTAGGTAACTCACGGAACTGGAATAGGATAACAACCAAACACGCAGCTAGACTATTGTACGAAATTTGTTACGCAAAACAGGCTGTTTCTCTACAAGCTAGCAAAAAAATGTGTGGGTGGCTCAAAAGGGATTTAAATCCCAAAGTTTGGCAACCCGCAGACTCTTATGATTTCAACCCTGTACGAACCTTTTTTGGTAAATCTTTACCCCATACTCGTGTTCAGTTGCATTCTAAGGCAGGCTGGACTTCTGTTTCTCGAACAGAAGCAGCAATGGTTGTTACAGAAAATAGCAAAGGTACTTATATTTTGGCGACTTTTGCTCAAGATTCAGCATATGCTGATGACGTAGAAATTTTTCCTAAAATGTCTCGTCTTGTCTATAAACGTATGACTTCTCGAAGTTCAAGATAGGATAGGAATCCTTTGAGGAGTTGTCAAACTCTCTGTTTTTTTTCTTTGTTATTTAAGTAAGTATAGAAGATAAAATCACACTTTGCATCAGTTAACGATGTATTGTTTTAAACTCAGCAAAAAGTCTTAGAAAAGTTTCAGAACCCCTTATCTCAAAACCAGTAAATGCATGATAAGGTGTTAACTCCATTGTCTTCCTTTGCCGCCTAACCTAATGCATTTGTACTCTTTACATCCCCAACACCTTGAGGAATTAGTCAAAGAGAGTGGTATAGATTTAGACCTTGCTAGATTCAACTTTATGTCTCTACAAGGCAGAACCACTTATGAATACCTGCTAATTTCTGAACATCTTCCCCGTACAAATACTGGAATGGTCAAAAGTGGGTGGTTGCAGCGGTACAGCCATATCACTGAAGGTGGTTGGTGGTGTTCTGGACTTGATCCCTTAAATCATTGGCATACCATGGAGTGGGGGTGCTTAAAGCCCAACCAACCTCGATTGAATGAAAATGGCAAGTTGATTAAGTACGAGCATCCACCCAGCACACCAACACGGGTATTTTGTCTGCGGGTATCGCTACGTATTTGGCAGCAAGTTGCCCAACGTTACAATGTAGCCATGCCCGACAATATCAACATTGCCTGTAATGGTGAAGCCAAAGGCTTTTGGCAATGGGTTATAGAACGAAACATTCCTGTGATTATTTGCGAGGGTGTTAAAAAAGCAGCAGCACTATTGACACAAGGATATGCATCTCTAGCCATCCCTGGAATTACCAGTGGTTACCGCGTCATTAAGGATAATTTTGGCAAACTGATTTCGCGCCAGCTGATCCCTGATTTGGCGGTGTTTACTAATACTCAGCGAATCTTTTACATTTGCTTTGATTTTGAAACTCAACCTAAGACAATCGCAGCAGTCAATAATGCTATCTCTCAGCTAGGATTTCTATTTCAAGAAAAAAATTGCCCCGTCCAAGTCATTGAACTTCCTGGAATGGAAAAAGGGGTTGATGATTTTATTGTCGCCAAAGGTGCAAGTGCTTTTGACGCAATTTATCGCCAAAGCGTTGATTTAGAAGTTTACCTTGCCCAAATCAAACCCCACACCGAGTTAACCATTCCTGCTGCACTCACTCTCAACCGTCGCTACTTAGGGGAAATACCGTTCCCCACCTCCGGATTAGTTGGAGTGAAGTCTGCAAAAGGAACAGGAAAAACCACAACAGTGCAAGCAGTTGTGAATCAAGCCAAAAGCAGAAATCAACCCGTATTACTCATTACTCATAGAATTCAATTGGGAAGGTTTTTATGCGAAAAAATTGGCATTCAATGGGGAATGGGTAAAGAGGAATGGTTTCGTAATGAGCGTTTAAGTGCTTACTACAAGCCTAATTCTCTCGGACTATGTATCGATTCTGTTTGGAAGCTGAATCCTGAAGATTGGCGAGGGGCAATCATAATTTTGGATGAAGTAGAACAGTCTTTATGGCATCTACTTAACAGCGATACTTGTAAAGATAAGCGTGTCAAAATTTTAAAAGTCTTCCAGCAGATTCTTTCTACTGTGCTGATAACTGGAGGTTTAGTTATTGCCCAAGATGCTGATTTATCAGATGTCTCCTTAGAATATTTGCAGGGATTGGCAGGAATTCAAATAACGCCTTGGATAATTGTTAATCAGTGGAAGCCACAGCAAGGTTGGGATGTGACTTTTTATGATTCCCCCAATCCAACTCCCTTAATTCATCAATTGGAACTAGATTTAATCACAGGACATAAATGTTACGTTACGACCGATAGTCGCTCTGGACGTTACAGTTGTGAAACAATTGAACGTTACCTTAAAGAGCGTTTAGAAAGATTGCAACAGCAATTCCCAAAAACTTTAGTTATCAGTAGTCATACGACAAACACACCCGGTCATGAAGCCGTTGATTTTGTAGCAGCTATTAATCAAAAAATTACTGAATACAGCACTGTTTTTGTCACTCCTAGCCTTGGGACAGGAATTAGCATTGATGTCCAACACTTCGACCGCGTTTACGGTATTTTTCAAGGAGTTATTCCTGACTCTGAAGCACGACAAGCATTAGCAAGAGTACGCGACGATGTACCGCGTGTTGTTTGGTGTGCTAAGCGAGGAATTGGCTTAATTGGTAGTGGAAGTACAAATTATCGTTCGTTGTCTTATTGGTATCAGGAGAATCAAAAAGAAAATTTAGCATTACTTAGTCCTCTACATAAAATTGATGTAGATTTGCCGTTAGTTTATGACCCTACTCATTTGCGAACTTGGGCAAAGTTATCTGCAAGGGTGAATGCTTCTATGACTCTTTACCGTCAATCTATGAAAGATGGTTTAATTTCTGATGGACATCAAATTTATGTACGGAGTAACGACGTTCAAAAAAATATTATTCGAGATTTACGCCTTGCCTTTCTAGCAACTGAACCACATGACTTAGAAACTCGGAAAAGGTTGATATTAGAAATTTTTAAAGTTCAAAAAGATTGGTTTCAAAGCCGTAATAAATCAAAAGAAATTGACTGTAAAATTAGAGAAATTAAGCGCCAAAATCAATTGACTGCTGCAACTGCTGTAGCCACTGCTAAAGATATTGATTATGTGGAATACGAGCATTTCTTAGTTAAACACGCCCTTACTCATGAGGAACGCAACCAAATTAATAAATATATTTTAAGACAAAAGTATGGTATTGAAATAACTCCCCTGCTAAAATTACGGGATGACAAAGGATATTATTGCAAATTATTAACACACTATTATCTAACTCACGAAAGCGAGTTTCTTCGCCTGAGAGATAAGCAAGAATGGTCTCAGCAATTGTCTTGGGGTGAAGGTAAAGTTTTTTTGCCAGATTTAAAGACTAACACGCTTAAAGTGGAAGCATTGAGAGCATTAGGAATGCTACAGTATCTCGAACCAGAACGAGAATTTAGCGAAAATGATGCCGATTTATTGTTACTAAGAAATATTTCTTTTCAATGTAGTAAACATATCAAAAGGGCGCTTGGTATTAATTTGTTGCAGGAAAAAGAGTACATTTCCCCGATAAAAATACTCAATCGATTGTTGAATTTGTTGGGTTTGAAACTGAAGCGGGTAAATAATGCAGTCTATCAAATTGACACGGAGACGCTTTATGATGGCAGAGAAGAAATATTTGCAGTTTGGCAACAACGTGATGAGTTGATGTTGGCAAATGTAAAGGGTGTGGTTGATTATCCTTCACCCTGGAAGGGTGGGGCTACACATAGACGCCCGGAGGGCGGCTTCCCGCAGGGTACAAAGCCTGCCTTTGCAGGCTATATAGCGTCTGCGTCTACTCTGCAGTTGCACTTTGAGCAATTCTTCTAGCTTTTTAATTTGCTGGGAAACAGCAGGCTGAGAAATGCCTAGCTGTCTTGCGGCTTCACGAAAATTCCCAGTCCGAACTATGGCTATAGCGGTTCTCAGTTGAGTGCAATACATCAAGAAATAAGAACCACAGATGGACGAGCCAGCGCCTTGCGGTGAACCAGCGTTATGCAGGAGGGTTTCCCGACCCAGGCGACTGGTGTAAGTCCTGCGGACAGGCTACGCCAACGCCGTCAGGCGTGCCGCAGGCATACCCGGAGGGGGGTCTCCCCCCAACCCCAACGCCAGTCCGCTCAAGTCGGGAGACCCGCCCACGCGGCTGGCTCCTCCGTGGGGACCCCAAAGCCCCCCGTTGTGGCGACTGGCGTACAGATGAACACAGATAAATCTGTACTTCATCCAAACGAGAAGCGCTATAAAGAAGAAGGCGATCGCCTGCTAACATTCGACGGGCTAGTCCGATAATTAACCCTACGGTCAATTCTGCGGTAGGAGTTGCCAGTAAACTTGGGACGATGGTAAACCATGATTAATTTATTCATGAACCCTTATTTGAAGGTTGCGTTGCTAAAAAAAGTAGGCTAGATGTAGCAGTTTAAAGGTCAAAACTTTCCAACACTCCCTCGCATATATCAGGTATAAGGAATTTTGCAGCACTATCTAAGCTAATGCCGTTTTTTATAAAAAAATATTAATTGAGACGTTTGCGTAAATAGTTGCTGAAACCATCTACCACGATGACCATTAACAGAATGACGATCAGCAGCGCCGAAACTTCCCGGTATTGGAGAATGCGGAGCGCCCCAATTAGCTCGAACCCAATGCCACCAGCCCCCACTGCACCCATGATAGTAGAGGCGCGAAAGTTATATTCCCAGCGATAGAGAGTCAGATCCATAAATTGGGGAAAGACTTGGGGCAGAATTCCGTGATAGATCACCTGAGCTTTGTTGGCTCCTGCCGCGCGTGCTGCCTCTAAAGGGGCTGGATTGACCAGTTCGATATATTCAGCGAAAAATTTGCCTACCATCCCGATGGAGTGAAATCCTACTGCTAGGGTTCCTGGCAGCGCTCCAAAGCCGACGGCAGCAACAAAGATAATCCCCATAATTAATTCTGGAATGGAACGCAAGCCATTGAGAATGAGACGAGAGAGATGAAACAGTAGGGGATGAGGAGTTGTATTACGGGCAGCCAGCAAGGACAGGGGTAGTGAAAAGATAATTGCGATCGCTGTTCCCGCAACACTCATCGCTAGAGTATCAAATAGGGGCTTAATCCAATTGAAGCCATCGCTAAAATCGGGAGGTAACATCTGGCTAACCAATCGGATGCCGCTAGGAACTCCATCGGCGAGTCGATTGCCATCTAGAAGTCCTACGAAATAGAAGCAAATACAGATAACGAGAAAAACGATCGCGGCAATAACAATTGAGCGATTCCATTGACGACGCTGTTGTTTCAACAATCGCTCAAATTGAGGTTTAGGATCGGGTGGGATGGGAGTTCGGGGATTTTTTTTCTTGACGGGCATGATTTAAGATAATAATGCTTCAAAAGCCTCCCTTGGTTGCCGTAGCTACCATCAATCCCCATAAAAGCCCAAAATGAACTCGGCGATCGCGCTGAATTTCAAAACCCACATCAATTAAAAGGCGGTGAAATTCGTCTTGGGTATAGCATTGCTTGTAAGCGGAGTCGAAAAGTGGCAAGATGCGATCGCAAAGTCGGCACAAAAAATAATCTTTGCACCAATCGAGAATAATGACTCGACCATCGGGTTTGAGAACTCGTTTCATTTCCGATAAGGCGGTTTCGGGGCGATCAAAGTAATGAAAGGCATTGGCAGAGATAACGACATCAAAAGTGCGATCGGCGAAGGGAAGCAACGAAGCCGAAGCGGTTTGAAAGACTGCGTTGCTATAGTTGCGGCATTTGTGTCGAGCGATCGCCAGCATTTTCTCGGAAATATCTACCCCAATTATTGATTGTGTGGGATTCTCCGCCAAAATAACTTGCTCAAACTCCCCAGTTCCACAAGCGACATCGAGTACCCTTGCCTGTGGCGAAAGCTCTGCCCAGGTGTTTAAAAACGAGAGTGTATCGGTAACATAAGAATGCCATCGCCGATCGTAAATGTCTGCTAGGCGATCGTATTGCTGGCGAACCTTGGCTTCACTCATCTAAACCTATTTATTGACTTTCTCTAAATCGAGCTTGAGAATTTTGGCTAAATCGCGAATCGAGTCGTAATCTTTATCAGCGATCGCCCCAAACCCATCGGCTTTGAAAGGTTTAAGCACTTTTTCATCGTCTAGTTCAATAAAGGCAGCGCGAACCTTCTCTTTCAGTTCTGGGGAGAGATCGGAGCGCATCGTCCAAGGATACTGAGGATATTCTTTCGATTCGGCAATGACTTTAACTTTATCAGGCGAGATCGTTTTCTTTTCGAGCAAAGTTTCATAGATGGGTTTGCTCAATCCACCGACTTGAGCGTTACCATTTTGAACTGCCATCGCCACCGCATCATGAGAGCCTGTAAAGGCTTCTTGATAGTCTTTTTGTTGTTCTAACCCTGCTTCTTTTAGCATCGATTTGGGAATTAAATGACTGGACGTTGACGCTTGATCGCCAAAGGCTACAGTCTTTCCCTTAGCAGCTTGCAGGGTATTAACGCCGCTACCAATATTGGCAATGATGACCGACTGATAGGTAGTTTTCCCATGTTTCTTCATAGCCGCAAACGGTTCGATGTCACTCTTGGTCTTTGCCAGAACGTAGGAAAGGGGTCCGAAATAGGCTAAATCGACCCGCTTGTTACTGGCAGCTTCAATCATAGAAGAATAATCTGTCGTCACGAAAAGTTCAATATTTTTATTGAGCTTGGTTTGTAAATATTGCTTTAAACCTTCATTGTTTTTAATAATGCTGGAAGGCGATTCATCAGGCAAAAGAGCTACTTTTAAGGTTTCGGGATCGACGGTTTTTGAGGCAACGGTAGCTACTGGGTTGCTTCCAGTTGGCGCAGTGGCAGTATTGCTATTAGTTTGACAACCGATCAAGGCAAATGCAGTCAGTGTGAAAGAAAAGAGCGATCGCCTATTAAATAAAGCAGTCATAGTGTTTTAGATTTTGGATTGATTATACAGATGAATGCACTGACTAAAGCTATCAAGAAATGTTAAAGAGGGGCAGTTTCCTTAAAACCGTCGTAGTGTTGAGCATTGGTATCACCATAAAGTTTGTTCAATCTATTACTATCGATTTCCGTGGGACTGCCATCAAGTACAATAGTCCCTTTCGATAATCCAATGATGCGATCTGCATAAGTTTGAGCCAAATCGACTTGGTGCAAGCTGACGATCGCTGTAATGCCATCTTCTCGGCAAATTTGCCGGAGAAACGACAGTATTTTATGGGCGCTTGCCGGATCGAGGCTGGCAACAGGTTCGTCTGCCAAAACGATCTGTGGTTGCTGTGCTAAGGCGCGAGCAATACCCACTCGCTGTTGCTGACCGCCACTGAGGGCATCAACTCTTGTTAACGCTTTTTCTAAAAGCCCAACTCGTTCTAAGCATTCTAAAGCTATGTAGCGATCAGCTTTAGGTAAGGGAAAAAAGCTCCGCAGCGCTGAATGATAGCCTAAACGACCGACCAAGACATTCTGCAACGCCGTTTGCCGACCGATAAGCTGGTGCTGCTGAAAGATTGCCCCCGTGCGCTTGCGATGTTCGTGCAATATGCTTGGATCGCGCAAGTCACCTAAGCCTTCAACGATGACGGTGCCAGTCGTCGGTCGATTGAGAAAGTTGAGACATCGCAACAGAGTTGATTTACCCGATCCAGAAGCTCCCAGAATGACGGTAAATTGACCTTTAAGGAAGTCTAGAGAAGTAGGGTGGAGTCCTATCACTTCGCCTTTGTAAGTCACGCTAAGGCGATCGAGCAAAATCATAACTTTCCAGTGCTTTGAGAAAAAACGAAGCGATAAACCTCTGTCATTCTTAAAATGACAGACCAATAGTTAGGAAATGGCAGAAAGAAAAACCATTTTTGTGCTATGGAATACTGCCTTCTGCAACCCTCTTTGTGCTGAGACAAGACTTGCTTATTTAATTTGATATTTTTATCAATACCTTACTTCAATAACTAAAAGCTTCTCATTACGGATTTAAGGATAAGTTAAAAAAAGTTTAATATCATGTCCGGATGAATACTTATAAGTAATCAACCGGACATAATATTACTCAACAGTTTAATTTTAACGATAGGCGACGCGGAGACTTTGCACCAAAATAACCAGAGATGCAACTGCCATCAACCCACCCCAGAACCAGTAAGGTAACAACAACTGCTGCTGTATTTGTGCTGTATCCGAAAGTCCCAACGGACCAGCGCCATCGCTAAATAAATAGTCAAGTTGATGGTAGGTACTTACGCAAGCTTGCACGCCGAGAAATTGAACTGCGAACCCTTGTACCCAACGGGGCGCTTTCAGGGCAATACCCAGGATAATAAGACCTAATAGGGGAATTGCCACAATTCCAAACAGCGATCGCACCCAAATTATCGTCGAAACGAGTAAAAAACCAGCTAAAATTTTTAAACTCACCGAAGCTGCCTTAAAACTGCGGGAAGCCAAAATCAAAGCTGCACCAGCAATAGGCGGTCCCATTGGTCCTGCTGCTGCAACTAAAGCCGGACCTATTGGTCTCAATGACAAGGATATGGCATAACTTGCTACACCGGAACCGTTCCCAAAAATCTCCAATTTCCGAAACTGTCCGCCCAAGAGTAATGCCATCAAGCCGTGACCCATTTCGTGAAACCAAGTTGCCAAAATGGTGAATGGGTATAAAATGTAATTACCTACTGGGACTTGCCACAGCACAATGGTGGCGATCGCTGCGGCAATAAGCCAAGTCAGCCCCATCTGCTCAACTGTTCGTGGAGCTTCTCTTGTTAGCAAGGGTTCAAAATCTTTCCCAACATTGCTCATGGGTCGCTTTCCTTAACTACACCTATTGCTTTGATTGCAGTTGTATCCATCCTAACCGCAGTTTATGTCTAGCGGCACTGTCAACCGCCGCCAGACACTAGCTCCGACTAAGCGAGTTGAAATAGGAACGTTACCATATCTCCCTTACCTAAACTGATGCGATCGCCTGGGCGCAGACGGTGGCGATTTCCTGGTAGTAGGGGCAAGTTGTTGACATAAGTTCCATTGGAACTTCCCACATCTTCGATATAGTGAGCGTCTCCTTCTATGCGAATATCGGCATGAATCCGCGAAACAATTTCCGAACTAGGAAATCCTGAAACGTCCACATCTGGAGGAATGCGATCGTTGGGCTTGCCGATATGAACAACAGAGAGGTTGTAAGGCAATTCAATTTCCCTGTCTGTTTGAACATGGATGAGCCGTGCGCTCACTTGCTGCAATTGAGTTCTAGAAGCAGACGGTACGACTGATGGGGGTGGAGTTTGGGCTGCTGGGGCAATGGGTGTTGTGGATAGCTCCGGTGCTGGGGGTGGAGTTGGAATTGATTGCTCTTCGCTAACAGCAGGTGCTGGGGGTGGAGCAGCGACGGTTGGTGGCGGCGCGCTGCTTTGTGTGACCTCCACTGATGGCTCGGGAACCCCCACTGCTGTCGATGGTATGGGTGCGGAATTAGAGGCGGTGTAATTAGCAGAGCCACTGACTGCTATAGGTTGTGGCTGTACATCTGGTGAGATATCAGGTGCGACGGTTGCGGCAACAGCGGTGGGAGCCGCTGTACGCAGGTTATAACCACACTGACCGCAAAAAGCTGCATCTGCCTGCACGGTTGCCCCACAGCTGGGACAGGTAGTAGTAGCTGGTAATGGGGTGTAGCAAGCTTCACACTGGACAGCGCCGTCTGGGTTTGGGTGATTGCAATTAGGGCAGACGATCATGAGGTTAAGCCTTTGTTGAAGTTCAATCGTAAAATAGTGCGCTCAAGCAGAGGGGCAACTCTAGCTTCCGATTTTAACAAGTACGTTTGAAGGCTGAAGTGTGTAGACGCCCAGAGGGCAACTTCCTGTAGGGTAGGGTAGTATGAAGTATTAAGTCATGAAGTGTGATTAATTATTCATCCTTAATACTTCATCCTTCATGTTTTATCCTGCATCCTGTTTTAGGTCACTACCTGCTGCTGCATCGAGCAGCCACCAAAGTTCTCCTTGAGGCTGAATTAAGCGGGATGGGTAAGTGAATTCATCTGCCACTGGTGCAAAGACTTGAGCAAGAGCTGGTCTTTTATTGGCACCAGCAACGACAAACAGAACGCAGCGGGCAGAGTTAATGAATGGGTATGTGAAGGTGATGCGGGGGTTTGCGTCTTTGTTCCCTACGGTAATGAGCTTATCTGTTACTTTTAAGGCTTCCGTGTGGGGAAACAAAGATGCGGTATGTGCGTCATCGCCCATTCCTAACAAATTCACATCCAAAGAGGGGAACTCTCCAGAAGAAGAGTGAAAAAATTCTTGCAGATGTCTTTCGTACTTAGCAGCTGCCACTGCGGGATCTGCTTCATCTGTGGGCGTAGGGTGGATGTTAGCCGCTGGTATATCAACGCGATCTAACCAGGCACGACGTGCCATCAGTTGATTGCTGTCTGGATGGTCGGGTGGAACGTAACGTTCATCTCCCCAAAACACATGAATTTTATCCCAAGGCAGTTTTTGAGTAGAGATTGCTTCGTACAACGGTTTAGGTGTACTGCCACCAGACAGGGCAATGGTAAATTGCCCGTGCTCTTTAATAGCCGTTTCGATCTTGGACAGGATCAATTCTAGCGCTCGCGTAATTAGCGCCCCTTGATCTGGAAGAACTTCAACCTTTTTGCTCATCCCTTCACATCACATTAGCGACTTCCAGCAATACGATAGCGAAATTATGACTATTTACCTTTTTACTTTTTGAAACTTTTAAGATCATTTCTCTGAATTCAACACAGCCTAACTTGGCAGTTGTAAAAAATCTCGCCAAATCGTAACAAAAATATTTATTAACGTTACCTAAATAGTTTTCAGTGCTGAGTGTAAATTACTCATGATTTTTTGATCCCTGATACAGTTTATTCCAGTCTGTGATCGCTTCGCGCTGGGCAACTAACAATTGTTCAATTCCCTTTTGAGCAAAGTCTAGTATATGATTGAGTTGAGTACGACTAAAACTACCGGATTCAGCAGTTCCCTGAACCTCAATGATGCCCAACTGCTGATTCATGACCACATTCAAATCTACCTCAGCGGTGACATCTTCAATGTAGTTGAGATCCAAAAATGGCTCTCCCTGCAACAAGCCTACAGAAACTGCTGCTACCTGTCCTACAAGAGGCGATCGCTCTAAAACTCCCTCCTGCAACAATTTAGAAATTGCATACGCTAACGCCACAAACCCCCCTGTAATCGCGGTTGTCCTGGTTCCAGCATCTGCTTGTAATACATCTGCATCAATAGTCAGCGTGCGTTCTCCTAGCACACCTAAATCCACTGCTGCCCTTAAACTACGTCCAATCAAACGTTGGATTTCTTGAGTTCGTCCAGACAACTTCATAAATTCCCGTTCTTGTCGTTGCGGTGTGGCTGATGGCAACATCCGATACTCAGCAGTTAGCCAACCTTTGCCAGTTCCTTCTAGAAACTTGGGGACTCCCTGTGTAACGCTAACGCTACAAAGGACTTGAGTTTCGCCACACTTTGTCAGAACAACACCAGGAGCAAAGCGGGTGAAACCTTGCTCGAAGCTAATAGGACGTAGTTGGTAGGGTTGCCGACCGTCTGGACGCTGCCAAGCCATTGGGTTTACCTCAAAATTTTTATATACAATACAGCCGGTTATGCTTTCACTATTACGATTTAAGTCTTTTTAAAGAAAAACTTAATATTTCACATCGTTAAATGATTCAGATAAAGGCATCCCAAGTATTTTGAATTTTTTGTATTGTTTGTATTGATTGTGAAGAGAACAACATATCCTACTCGGGAGTTGAGAGCAGAGTAACTATGTTATGATGCACAACCTCTGGGAACTGGTCACCATTAATAGTCAGCAAGCGGCGACGGCGATCGTAGTACTCTAAGATAGGAATGGTGCGGTCATAAAATATTTCTACACGACGCTGTACAATTTCCGGTTGGTCATCTGGAAGCGATCGCCCTAGGGAACGACTCACCATCACTGCTTGTGGGACTTGTAAATAAATTGCCCAGTCTAAATTGTGCCCTAGATTGTCCAACAAAAAGTCGAGTTCTTCAGCTTCAAACGCTGTACGGGGATAACCTTCTAACACCCAACCACGGTCAAAGTCAGGCTTTTTTAACCGAGTCTGAATCAATTCAATCATTATTTTGTCCGAGACAAGTTCCCCCATCTCCAGATGTGAGTGTGACAGACAACCCAAATTGTTAAAGCTTACGCTCGTTGCTGGCGGCGCGGCGCTTTGCGCCATTGCATCCGGTAATATCTCACCATCGGAAATCAGAGGAATATCAAAGTATCTGCAAAGCTCTTGTGCTTGAGTGCTTTTCCCCGCTCCCGAACCTCCTAAAATCACTAATCTCACAACAATTCACTCCTGATTTTATCCAATTCACAACGGTATCTATCTGTTTTGCCAAAGCCAACGGTAAATTTTACTTTTTCCCAATCTAGAAGATTTTTAGACTCTTACAGTCATCTTCCCTGCTTTTTTGATGGATGAGTACTTTCAGTTGTATGTTTTCATTTTTACAGCTACTTTATTACCAAAGGCAAGAATCTCGGTTTCCATAACTCTTGACTTCAGCATAAGCGTAGTGTTTGACTAGGAATGGGACTTGGCAAATACATGACATCTTGTCAAAAACAGCTAGATTATACAGGTAAATTTGCCAGAACAACTTTAAGCAAAAGCACTTTATTGTGTTGTATCCTTTTAAACATTTTCTATGGTTGCTCAGCTAGAAACCCCGAGCGTAAATTCGACACTCATATCGCCATATTCTGTTGAAGGGCTGATACAAGTTTTCACTAGCTCTCATCGTAACTTTTTTACGAGTGTCATGGCTCAAGCACTGAGAATTGCTGGTCAAGGCACACCAGTGTTAATAGTACAGTTTCTCAAGGGCGGCATTCGTCAAGGACACGAAAACCCCATCCGACTGGGACAAAAATTAGATTGGATTCGCTGTGATTTGCCTCGTTGCATTGATACACCAGACTTGGACGAAACTGAAACTCAATCCCTACAAAAGTTGTGGCAACATACACAAAAGGTCGTCTTGGAGGGTAAGTATTCTCTCGTTGTATTAGATGAGTTAAGCTTAGGCATTCACCTTGGCTTAATTCCTGAAACAGAAGTTTTAGCATTTCTGGCAAAACGTCCTTCCCACGTTGATATCATCCTCACAGGATCAGAAATGCCCAAATCTATTCTGGAAATAGCAGACCAAATCACCGAAATCCGTCGCACTCATCAACCGTAATTCAGTTCATTAGTGGTGAGTTCTAAGTTCAGAGCAATGAATTTCCAGCAACTTTTTCCGAATTTCCTTTATCTGACTCAGCACACCCTGCGGGTCTCTACAGAACTCAGGACTATTCTCTAATGAACTAGATTCGCGCTATTCTAGTTATTTGGTTTGAATTAGTAGCGAAGTAGTGATTAAGAACGACATTTGGATTACGCAAAAGGCTCACAAGGGTATGATTTCACCGTTTGAGCCAAGCCTGATTCGAGAAATAAAAATTAGTGAAGATGAACTGTTGCGGCGTGTCATTAGTTACGGTTTATCTTCTTATGGGTATGATATCCGCCTTTCTCCAGTTGAGTTTCGGATTTTCCGCCACATTCCCGGAACGGTCGTTGATCCCAAAAACTTTAATCCTCACAATCTGGAACCAACTCCACTACATACAGATAGTAACGGTAGTTACTTTATATTACCTGCTCATTCATATGGTTTAGGAGTTGCTTTAGAAAGGCTAGAAGTTCCAGACAATATTACAGTGATTTGTATAGGTAAATCTACTTATGCTAGATGTGGTATAATTGCAAACTTAACGCCTGCAGAGGCTGCGTGGCGGGGTCATCTGACCTTGGAGTTCTCCAATTCTTCTAGTGCTGACTGTCGCATTTACGCTAATGAAGGTGTTGTACAGTTGCTCTTTTTAGAAGGCGAACGCTGCGCTATTAGTTACGAAGCTCGTCAGGGGAAATATCAGGATCAACCAGAAATAGTTACTCTAGCTAGAGTTTAATGAACTATGATGAAGTACGAAGTCTAAAATTTTTTATTCTTTATCCTTCATACTTCACTCTTTCTTTAATGGTTTATCTTGCTCATAAATAAACTCTTGTTTTGTTGACAAAGCAAGTTCAGCTTTTTGTAACTCCGTCCCCAAGTACATCGCGTGTTCGACTTGCAAACCTGGACAATTTGCTGCTATTTGCTGATAAAGTTGTTTTGCAGACTTACCCAAATAGCAGTTAACAACTTCTCCTGAACCAGGAGTCATCTGTTCTACAATAATTTCGCTATCTTGCACAGTAATGACAAAACTGCCTGTGGGGTCATTGTAATCTCTTTGTTGGCAAACTCTTTGATAATAGGTTTTTATAACTTTTTCTGCGTTTTCAAAACAATCGTCATAGATATGGGCACTTTGACTAATGGTAATTAGTGGTCCCAATTTCACATTATATTTAGCAATTTTGTTAATTTCATTTCTAATATGCATTTGCAATGCTCTTAAACCCATAGCATTTGCACACCATGCAGAAAACATATCATTACTACGAAAAGTTGCTGTTAGAGAGAGTTCATTATCAACTATTCTGACCCAAATATGATTCAGGCAAGGCGGACTATCATGAGAATCATTGCTAACATCCCATAAAGACATGACTACTCTTGCTGAATCAATATTAGCCACTAACTTGTCAATACAAAGCTGAATTTGGTCGCACCCAAAGTGAGAACGCAAACGTTGACCGTAAGTATATTTCACTCCTTCTTGTTTTGGTGCATCATCTAAAATTTGGGAAATATACTCTTGAAGAAAACTACGGTCAATTGGTAAATAATTTCGTTCTGGAAAATAAAAATTTTCTGGTTCTGAGGTGACAATTGCCATCAAATCAATTAATTCTTGCCATTGTCCGTCATATGCAGTTGGTCGAATTGTCCCTGTCGTCTTAATACGATGAATGATTTTTACCCAAGTTTCTGCTATCGTTTTTCCCTCAATTCTGTGTCCGTAGCGTGGTCCTGGTAAAATAGTTGGTACTACGGTAGACATGGGAAATTCTAATGGGAAACCCCAGGGTTCAACCGCTTCTCTATGTGCAAAAGACTTAACTTGATTGACAGCTTCAGTCATTGATTTTGCTTCTTTCCAATTTATAGATTGTCTTAGGTTTTCTAAAGCACTAGCTTTAACCTCAAGATCAATATACCCAGGAATTTTAGAATCAACGACCCAACAAAGCTTCCCAGTATCGCACAAACCTTCTTTAAAGCCATTGCGGAAAAAGTCTAGGAAGCAGCCGCAGCCACCCGCATTCTTGTCTTCTTTTGTTGCGTTCAGTACCACTAAGTAGCGGACGTGGGGGTTATACAGCAAATTGCGAATCAGAAAGTTTATTCCCCTTGTGGGTGAGTATAGCTGCCCAATAACAGCATACTCTTGTGGTTGCAAATGTTTTACGATCGCACTCTTTACAGTCCATCCCGTAATCACTGCTGTCTGACCTTGACCATAAATCAGCTGGTTAGGCTTGTGGAGTGCTTTGTAGTGATATTTGGTTGCCTTACCCGTTGCTGTCATGGTTGGTTAATAAGTTAAAAAACCAACCTTCTAACATACCACCACAACTGGTGCTCGTCGAGCTAATTGTTTAGAAAAGTTTAGCTACTCAGGTTACACCGACGCGATCGCCTGAGCGCTCATTTTCTTTACATTTCTTAATTTCTTTGTTACACTTCTTTACATAGCAGCAATAATTTCATAAGGACACTTCCATGCAGTACAAAGGTGCCATTATTGACGAAGCAGGCAAAATGAACAATTTTGCGATTGAGCCAAAGGTTTATGTGGATGAACAAGGCGATCGCACTGGGTTCACTCCCTATGCAGAAATGCTTAACGGTCGTTTGGCAATGTTTGGTTTTGTGTCTTTAATAGGGTTGGAAGTGTTTACAGGGCATGGCATCTTTGGTTTGTTAACAAGCCTGTAAAAACTCGTTCTTAACTTGGCAATGTAGAGATGTCTAATGTCGCGTCTCTACGTTTGTAAAAGCTAGCCAATAGATGGAGTATGTATTTGACTTAATACGGTAGTGTTCTCTTGTATAAACGGGAGTGCAGCTAGTATTTATGAGCAACATACCCAAAATTGACCGACAAAGGGAGCATCAAGCAAACGAGCGGACATTTCTAGCTTGGCTACGCACTTCAATAGCATTAATTGGCTTTGGTTTTGCCATTGCTAGATTTGGTCTATTTATACGCCAGCTTAATTTTACGCTGACTCAACAGCCACAGGAACCATCGCCACATCCCTTTTTCACCTCAGAAAATTTGGGTATTTCTTTGGTAATCTTTGGTATTATTACTTTATTTTTAGCAGCTTGGCGGTACAACCAAGTTTTTTGGCAAATTGAACAAGGAAACTATCAACCCAATAGATTTGCCGTTTGGATGATGACGAGTGTAGTGATTATTTTTGGAGTCCTTAGTATTCCATTGCTCCTTTTGCGAAATAAAGTGCCGCCTTCCCCGTCTCGGAATCTATCTCAGCCCCAGGCACGCAATTTTCGCTACATGGGTAAAAAGTATTTTATGAGATAAAAATATAATGACAACGCAGGCAAATTGCAACTTGTGAAAAGTCACTCTAGGCTCTGGTGTTATTAATCACGAAGAATTAATATATTGAAAAGGATTGATAAATTCAGCCTTCAGGGAAAACATATCGGGTGAGCTATGGCTTTAACTGCTTCAACAATGTTGCCATTGGGTACTCAAGCACCAAATTTTCATTTACCTGATGTGGTGTCTGGACAAACGATTTCACTTTCCACGTTTGCCGAAAAAAAAGCTTTACTTGTGATGTTTATTTGTCGGCATTGCCCGTTTGTGAAGCACGTGAAGGAAGAATTGGCGCAGTTAGGCAAAGATTACATTAGTCATGGTTTAGGAATAGTTGCCATAAGCGCCAATGATGCCAAGAATTATCCAGATGATGCACCTGAGTTGTTAAAGGCAATGGCGATAGAACTTGATTTCAAGTTTCCTTTTTGCTACGACGAAACCCAAGAAACTACAAAAGCTTACACAGCAGCTTGTACACCAGATTTCTTCCTATTTGATGCCAAGCGCCAACTCGTTTATCGCGGACAATTGGATGAAAGCCGCCCAAGCAATGGCAAACCTGTAACAGGTGCAGATTTACGCGCAGCCATTGATGCAGTCTTGGCAGATCAACCAGTTGAAGGTGAGCAAAAGCCGAGTATCGGTTGCAATATTAAGTGGAAAGCTGGCAACGAACCAAGTTATTTTGCTGCTTAAAAAGTTTTGAGTTTATAGCATCTGTCCAATGACAGAATAAAAATCCTCCTTAGCAAAGGAGAAATAACCGCAAAGGAGGATTTAAAGGAGTAATGTTCAATGTTTTACTTCTAAA